>JAJFFA010000418.1 GCA_021776885.1 Planctomycetota bacterium | reverse complement strand
AGCTGGACGAAGCGCACCCCGCGCTCGACCAGGCGGCGCGCCAGGAGGCAGTTGCGCGCGTAGGACGGCGCGTCGTCCTCGACGCCGTACGAGGCACGCAGCGCCGCCGACTCGGAGGAGAGGTCCACCAGCTCCGGGGCGCTGGTCTGCATGCGCGCCGCCAGCTCGTAGCTGGCCATGCGCGCGGCGATGCTCTCGTCGCCGCAGCGCTCGTGGTGCAGGCCGTTCAGGGTGCCCAGGGTGTCGAAGAAGCCGCGTTGCTCCTCGGCGCTGACATCCGCGGGGGTCGCCAGGTTCAGGATCGGCGCTCCCGCGCCGCGCAGGGGCGCCCCCTGCAACCTGGGCGACAGGAAGCCGTTGCCCCACAGGGGTGAACCGCCGCGCGGACCGCGCGAACCCGACTGCAGCACGACGAAGGCCGGCAGGTCAGCGCTCTCCGCCCCGAGGGCATAGGTCACCCAGGCTCCCATGCTGGGCCGCCCGAAGCGGCCGAAGCCCGTGTTCATGAAGAGCTTGGCGGGCCCGTGGTTGATCTCCTCGGCCTGCACGGCGCGCAGGAAGCACAGGGAGTCGACGACCTTGGCGGTCTCGGGCATGAGCTCGCTCACGGGCGCACCGCTTGCCCCGTGGCGCGCGAAGGCGCGCCGGGTCCCGAGCAGCCGCGTGCGCGCGGGGTCGAGGAAGGCGAAGCGCTTGCCGCGGATCAGGCTCTCGGGCGGGGGCTCGCCGTCCAGGCGCTGCAGCACCGGCTTGGGCTCGAACAGCTCGAACTGGCTGGGTGCGCCGGCCATGAACAGGTGGATCACGCGCCGCGCGCGGGGCGCGTGGTGCGTGCCGAGGGCGCGCTCCCCCGCCTCCCCCCGGACCAGCTGTGCCAGGGCCAGGGCTCCGAGGCCGAAGCCGCCTGCGCGCAGGAGGTCGCGCCGCGCGAGCTGGGCGTAGGCGCCGGGGATGTTGCGCGGGGGGCTCATTCGCGGGTCATGAACTCGTCGAGGTTGAAGAGCACCCGGGCCACCGCACGCCAGGCGCGGGTGTCGTCCGCGCCCGGGTCGTCCCCGGCCTGGTCGGCGCGCACGGCATCGAGGTGCGCGAGGAGGGCGGCGGACTCGTCCGCCGTCGGCGGCCGCGCCAGGCACAGGAGATAGGCACGCTCCAGCCGCGCCTGGTCCAGTGGCTCGCGCGGGGTTCCCGCTCCCGGGGCGACGTCCGCGCAGACGCGTGCGGCGAGTCCCGCGGCCAGCTCGATCCACATCAGATCGTTGGCCAGGAACAGGGCCTGCAGCGGCGTGCTCGAGCGCGTGCGCCGGGTGCAGGCGACGCTGGCGCCAGGCAGATCGAAGGTCGTCAGGAAGGGGAAGGTGCTCGAGCGCCAGAGGCGCGTGTACAGGGTGCGCCGGAAGCGCCCGCTGCCCTCGCTCGGCTCCCAGCCCTTGCGCGACTGGGTGAAGGAGAACACGCCGGGGGGCTGGGGCGGCTGCACCGGCGGGCCGCCCAGGGTCGGGTCCAGCAGGCCGGAGGCGAAGAGCGCCGTATCGCGCAGCACCTCGGCCTCGACGCGCAGCCGCGACTGCCGCGCCAGGTTCAGGTTCAGCGGGTCAGCCTGCAGCAGCCCGGGGTCGACGCGCGACGAGCGGCGGTAGGTGCGCGACAGGACGATCGTGCGCAGGACGGCCTTCATCGACCAGCCCGAGCGCGGCAGCTCCGCCGCCAGGAAGTCGAGCAGCTCGGGGTGCGTGGGGCGCGCACCGCGCAGCCCGAAGTCGTTCTCGGTCTCGACCAGCCCGCGCCCGAAGAGGCGCTGCCACCAGCGGTTGACCGTCACCCGCTGCACCAGGGCGTTGCGCGGGTCGACCAGCCAGCGCGCCAGGTCGAGGCGATTGCGGGGCGGCCTGCCGGAGCGCTCCGCGGGGGCGAAGTCGAGGGCCTCGGGGTAGCCCGGCTGCACCGCCTCCCCGGGCTCGAGGAAGTTGCCGCGGCGGAACACGTGGGTCGTGCGCGGCAGGCTGCGCTCCTGCAGCACGAGGGAGGTCGGCAAGCCCACGCCAGCGTGCAGGTGAGCGGAGAGAGCCTTCCAGGCCGCGCCCCACTCGGGATCGAGCTCGACGGAGGCCGCCGGCGACGCGTGGCCGAGGCGCACGCGGAAGCGCCCTAGCACATGACTGTCCCCGTGCTCCTGGAACAGCTCGACGCGCAGCTCGCCGACGCCCGGCGCAACGGGTTCGGCCAGCTGGTAGAGGGCCACGTGGGGTTCGCCCACGGCGGGCTTGATGGCCCAGCCACCGACCCCTTCGCGCTCGAGGGCGTCCCGCGCCGGGTACTGTGCGCCGCCCTCCGCGCGCGTGTCCTGTTCGAAGTCGGCCCGCGCCAGGCTGAGCGCCAGCTCGCGCCACTCGCCGTCGTCCGCGCGCAGGGAGAGACGCACCCCGGTCAGCACGAAGTTGCCGTTACCGGCCCGCCCCGGTCCGTCCTTGGGCAGGCCGACCGAGGGCAGCGCTTCGAGCCGCAGGGTGTCGAAGCCCTGCTCGGGTCGCGGCCCGCTCAGGTCGTAGACCGAGGTCACGGGCCGGTGGCCCACGCTGTCGAAGGCGCCGTCGGCCCCCAGGCGCAGCTCGGGTCCGTTGCTGGCGATGGCGTGCGTCGGGCGGAAGCTGCTCCAGCCCACGGCCGCCTGGGTCTCGGCGCGCTCCAGCCGCGCCCGCAGCCCGGCCTCGTCCGCCTCGTACTGGGCCAGACGTGCGCGCTCCTCGTCGCTGCGCGGCACGGGCAGCCTCGGCTCCGCGGTCACGCCCCCGTCCGTGGTCTGGTCGAAGAAGGCGAACATGCGAAAGTACTCGACCTGCGAGAGGGGGTCGTACTTGTGATCGTGGCACTGGGCGCACCCGAGGGTCGTGCCCAGCCAGACCTCGGCCGTGGTGTTGACCCGGTCGAGGACCGCGTTGATGCGGTTCTCCTCGTCCTTCGCGCCGCCCTCCTGGTTGATCTGGGTGTTGCGGTGGAAGCCGGTGGCGATGCGCGACGCCAGGCTTGGCTCGGGCAGCAGATCACCCGCGAGCTGCTCGACGCTGAAGCGGTCGAAGGGCATGTCGGCGTTCAACGCGTCCACGACCCAGTCGCGCCAGGGCCAGACCGAGCGTGCGCCGTCGATGGTGAAACCGTGGGAGTCCGCGTAGCGCGCCAGGTCCAGCCAG
>JAJFFA010000417.1 GCA_021776885.1 Planctomycetota bacterium | reverse complement strand
CGGGCCGCTCGAGGGGCAAGCTCACGCCCACGGCGGCGCTGAACTGGAACGGAGCCACCTCGGCCCAGAGGGTGACGTCACCCGCTTCGAGGCCGCCGACGTAGAAGCGACCGCGGCCGCCCTCGCTCGAGCGCGTCCCGGCGACGTCGGGCCGGCGCCGGTGCAGGACGAAGGAGCGGCAGGGAACGCCGCGCTCGTCGACCACCGTGCCCACCAGGGCGTCTGCGGGCGGAGGTCCCGTGGGCAGCTCGACCCCGTCGATCAGGTTCGCCCGCAGTTCAGGTGAGGAGAGGGCACCCAGGGCCACCCCGCTCGGTGAGGCTCCAGCCCGGGCTGCGGGGTCGACCCCCGGGCTCCAGGCCTCGTCGCCAGCTCCCACGGGGGAGCGGGCGGCGCGCCACAGGAAGAGGGGCAGGGCCAGGGCCAGGGCGAGGGCGAGGCAGAGGCCGGCTCTGGACAGGGGCGGGGACACACCCTCGCTAGTCACCCGCCGCGCTCAGGTTCCCCAGAGATGGCGGGATTCCCGCGTCCGCGGGTGCCGAGCCGGGGCGCAGGCGCGGTCCGAGGTAGGTCTGCATGGCCGCCAGGAAGCCGCTCACGTCCAGTCCGGCGTGGCTGGGCAAGAAGGCCGCCAGGAGCCGGCGGTGCCCCGAGTAGAGCTTGCGCGCCCCCTCGACGTTGTCGCGACCCAGGTGGTAGAGGCAGATCGAGGCCTGGATCAGACCCTTGTAGAAGTCTGCGTCCCCGCCCTCGCTCGCCAACCAGCAGCGCTCGAACTCCTCGTGGGCCGCGTGGTACTCGCCCGCGTCGAACAGCCGCTTGCCCGCCGCGAACGCTGCCGCCGCCTCTTCCGGGCCGAAGGACTCCGGATCGAAGTCCTGCTCCTCGGGTTCGATGCGCGGCATTCAGTCCTTGCCGCGTTCCGAGCGTCCGCGGCCGCGGTCGTAGGTCCGCCCGTAGCCCCAGAAGGACTCCCAGGACCTGCGCTCGGACTCGGGCAGCACCGGAACCTCGGGCGCGACCTCGAAGCTCTTCTTGTTCTTGTTCCACCACTGGCCCCAGGCCTGCATGTCGGTGCCCAGGTCCTTGCCGGTCAGGAGCATCAGCGAGACCCGCATGTCGCGCATGTTGCGCTGCATCTTCTTCGCGTCGCTCGAGCGCATCAGGTGGAAGATGCGCTCCAGGGAGTCGTTGGTGCGGATCTGGCCCAGGGCGTAGATGCGCGCCTTGACGATGCGCCGCTCCTCGGGGTGCTGGGAGTCGTAGGACTTGGCGAACAGGTTGTGGGCGAACCAGTCCAGGTCGCCGGCGTCCCCGTGCAGACCGACGGCACGGATCACGCGCTCGTGCAGCTCGTAGTCGTCCTCGATCGTGCGCCGGCTGCGCTTGACGTAGGAGCGCAGGGCCTCGAGAGCGTCGACGTGCTCCGTCGTCCCGAGCAGCGCGATCGCCATGTCGCGCACCTCCGTGCGGCGGTCGGTCAGACCGCGCTTGATCTGGCGCACCACTTCCGGGGCCACGATGCGCGACTCCTCGCGCAGGACGTCGAGCAGGTCCTCGAGCTCGGCGTCCTTCCACGCTGTCTCCAGGCGCTCGACGGCGATCTCGATGCGCTCCGGTGCCGGGCCCGGGGGGGGCGTCTGGGCCTGGCCCGTGCCGGAGACCAGGAGCAATGCGGCCCCGGCGGTCAGGCCGGCGCCGACGGCGCGGAGGGCAGTCAGGACGGCGCGGGCGGCCCGCGACGAGGGGCGGGGGGGAGTGGCCATGACCCTAGCCTACCCGCGGAGGCCAGGGATGGGCCACGGGGCGAAGGCCTGGCCTCCGCCCCGCTCGGGAATGGCCGCTCGGGAAGTGCTGAGAGCCCTCGGGTCGTCGACCCCCTTGCCAGGTCAGGTGTCTCTCGCAGGGTTAAGCGCGGCCTTGGGCAGCGATCCGAGGTCCAACCGATTTTTTTCAGGCCTGGCCCGATCCGGCGCTCGCGGCGCGAGGTCCTACAATCGACTGTCCGGGCGCACGCGCCTCCTCCCGAGGGCATTCTTGGAACGCAATTCGATCGAGGGCCTCGCTGCCGAGGTCTACGCCGAGGTCCGCGAACTCGCTTCGCGCATGATGGCCCGCGAACGCGAGGGGCACACCCTGCAGCCGACCGCCCTGGCCCACGAGGCCTGGCTGCGGCTGGCGCGCTGGGACGGGCGCGTCCCGACCGAACGCCCGGAGTTCATGGCGCTCTTTGCCCAGGTCTTGAAGCGCGTCCTGATCGACCACGCCCGCGCGGGGGCGCGGCAGAAGCGCACTCCGAGCGACCTGCGTGTCACCTGGACCCCGGAGCTCGACCTCCTGGCCGGGGACGGGGTCGACCTGCTCGACCTCGAGGTAGCCCTCGAGCGCCTCGCGGCTCTCAGCCAGCGCCAGGCGCGGGTGGTCGAGCTGCGCTTCTTCGGCGGGCTCTCCATCGAGGAGATCGCGCAGGAGCTGGACCTCTCCAAGCGCTCGATCGAGAACGACTGGACCCTGGCGCGCGCCTTCCTGCGCCGCGAAGTCGAGCGCCTGGGCGCGAAGTAGGCGAGGCGGGCAAGGGATCACGTTGCGACGCAGCACGGGACAGGCGACCGGGGAGAACCCCGGAGACGACGGGCGCATCGGCCCCTACCGGGTCCTGGGCGAGCTGGGCCGCGGCGCGGACGGAGTCGTGTTGCACGCCGAGCGCAGCGCGGAGCCGCGGCGCCGGGTCGCCCTGAAGCTGGCCGCGGACCCCGCCCGTCGGGGACGCATCGAGCTCGAGGCGCGCATTCTCTCCAGCCTCGATCACCCCGGCGTGCCGCACCTCTACGAGGCGGGGGAGAGCGGGGACGGTCGCGCCTGGTTCGCGATGGAGCACGTCGAGGGCACGCCGCTCTTCACCTGGTGCGACGCGCGGCGCCTGGGGCTGGACGCGCGGCTCGCGCTGTTCCTGCGCATCTGCGCCGCCCTGCAGCACGTGCATCAGCGTGGATTCGTGCACCGTGACCTGAACGCGGGACACGTCCTGGTCCGGGAAGCGGAGCGCGGACAGCCGTGGCCGGTCCTGCTCGACTTCGGCAGCGCGGCGCCCCTCGACGCGGAACCCCAGGCGGGCGGGGGCGGCGTGCCCGGCGAGTCGGGCGTGCTGGGCACCCGCGGCTGGGCCAGTCCCGAGCTGCTGGGTCGCCTGCCGCGGGACGTCGACCTGCGCACCGACGTCTGGTCCGCGGGGGTGCTGCTGCACGGGTTGCTCGTCGGCGCCGAGCCGCGGGGCGAGGACGGCCTCTGGGTCGAGGACGCCGGCTGGAGCATGGAGACGCCCCTGGCCGCACCTTCGGGCACGGCGCCGCCCGGGGCCGCCGCCGCCCGCGGCACCACCCCGCGCGGCCTGGCCGCCTTCGTGCGCGGCGAGCTCGACGCGCTGCTGCGCTGCGCCCTCGCGCCCGAGCCCGGCGCGCGCTACCCCGGCGTGTCCGAGCTGGCCGCCGATGTCGAGCGCTTCACCCGCGGCGAACCGCTCAGCGTGCCGCTCCCCACCCGGGTCGAGCGTGCCCGAGCTGCCTTCCGCCGGCGCCGCGCACCGCTCCTGGCAGGGGGCGCGCTGCTCGCCGCGCTCGTGACCTCGAGCCTCGTCGCCGGCCGCGAGTGGTGGCGCGCCGAGGCGCGTGAAGCCGAGGCGCAGGCCGCCCTGAGCCGCGCCGTCGAGCAGCGCTTCCGCGCCGAGGAGGGTCGCGCCGAGGCCGAGCAGCGCATGGGCGCCCTGTTCCTGCTCTCGGCGCGCACCGAGGGCGAGGCCTTGCTCGAGGACGAGCGCGCCCTCT
Source organism: Planctomycetota bacterium (assembly GCA_021776885.1). Lineage (GTDB taxonomy): Bacteria > Planctomycetota > UBA1135 > UBA1135 > JAJFFA01. The sequence goes on along the minus strand of JAJFFA010000417.1, from coordinate 7,851 downwards.
GGCCCCTCGACCCCGCGCTCGTCCCCGAGTGGCTGGCCTGGCTGGAGCGAGCGCGCTCCCTGGCGGCGCGCCTGCCCCGTCTGCGCACCGGGCTCGAGGACCTGCGCGCGCGGGTGACCAACGCGGCGGCCGTCGAGGCGGACCGCAGCGCGCGCGTCGAGCTGCGCCGCGTGGCGGATGCGAACCAGGCGCGCCAGGCCTTGCTCTGGCGCGAGTGGGAGGCCCTCGACCACGGGCGGCCCGAGGACGCCGTGCGCCGCAGCGAGCTGGCCCGCCGCCTGGAGCCCCTGGTGATCGAGCGCGTGGCCCAGGGAGAAGTCCTGCGCACACCCGAGGTTCGCGAGGCCTTCGCCGACCCCACGCAGCGCTTCGGCTTCGACGTCCTGGGCGGACTGGTGCGCGACGTCGAGCGGCTCTCGATCGACACCCTCGAGGAGGCGCCCTTCGTGGGCGCCGGGCGCAGCGTCGCCTGGCGCCTGGCCACGACCCGGCGGATGATGGCCGAGCTGGAGGGGGAGTCGCGGCGTGCCGCCTGGGGCCGGGTCGCGCTCCCGCCGCAGTTCGACCTGGCGCCCCTCGGTCCCGATCCGCGCAGCGGTCGCGAGGAGTTCGCGCACCTGCTCACGGGGCAGGCGCCGCAGCGCGACGCCGACGGGAGGCTGGCCCTCGACGCCGCGTCGGGGCTCGTGCTGGTGCTGGTCCCCGGCGAGTCCGGGGACACTGAGCACGCTGGCGACGCCGGGCTCGGACCGCTCCTGCTCGCCCGCGAGCCCCTGAGCGAGGCGCAGTGGCGGCGCATCTCCGCGCGCGCCTCGCGCAGTGCGGGCAGCGCGGGGCTGGCTGCGCGGGAACAGGTGGCGCCGCGCGACGCACGCCGCGCCCTGGGGCGGGTGGGTTTGAGCCTGCCCAGCGTCGCCGACTGGCGGGCGGGGATCGCCGCGGGGGTCGTGGGCACAGGGGACCTCGCGACCTGGGTCGAGAGCGGTGCAGGGGCGGGGACCCTCGGGGGCGAGGCCGCGGTGATGGGGGCGGGCGAGGCCGGGCCGCCGCTGCAGCTGTACTCGGCCGAGCAGCGCCTGGCCGGGGTCGGCCTGCGTCCGGTGCGGCGACTGACCCCGGGTGGGGGGCCACCGTGAGCGCATCCTGGGAGCGCATCACCGAGGTCTTCCAGGGGGCCCTGGCCCTCGACGGGGAAGCGCGCACGAGCTTCCTGCGCGCCGCCTGCGGCGACGACGCCGAGCTCCTGGCCGAGATCGAGTCCCTCCTGGCCCACGCGCCTGCGGAGGACGACTTCCTCGAACCCCTGGTGCCGCCGGATGTCCTCGAGCGGCCCGAGCGCGTCGGTCAGCACCGCATCGAGGGCGTCCTGGGCCGCGGCGCGATGGGGGTCGTGTACGCCGCCCGCGAGGAGGGTCGTCTGGAGCGCCGCGTGGCCCTGAAGGTGCTGCGACCCGGGCTGGCCGGCGACGAGTGGGTCGAGCGCTTCGAGCGCGAGCGCCGCGCCCTCGCGCGCCTCTCCCACCCCGGCATCGCCGCGACCTACGCCGTGGGTCGCACGGCCGACGGGCGTCCCTGGTTCACCCTCGAGCTCGTCGATGGCGAGCCGATCACGCACTGGTGCGACCGGCGCCGCCTGGACCTGCGCGCCCGCGTGCGCCTCTTGCTCGGCGTGTGCGACGCCGTGCACCACGCACACCAGAAGGGGCTGGTGCACCGCGACCTCAAGCCCTCCAACGTGCTCGTTGCGGAGGGCGAAGGTGTGCCGCGGGCCAAGGTGCTCGACTTCGGCGTGGCCAAGGCCATGCAGGCGGGGGCGGTGTCGATGACCCGTGACTCGCGCATGCTGGGCACGCCCGAGTACATGGCGCCGGAGCAGGCCTTCGGAGCCAGCGGCGCCGACACCCGCAGCGACGTGTTCGCCCTCGGGGTCCTGCTCTGCGAACTCGTCAGCGGTTCCCTGCCCATGGAGCTAGGAGCGGCCCGGGCCGGTGGCTATGCTGCCGTGCAGGAGTGCGTGGCGTGGGGAGAGCGCGCGCTCCGCTTACCGCCTCCCGATTTCGCCCCGTCACAGCTCGTCGCTTCCTCCCGCGGCTTCCGCTCGTCCGCTGCCCTGGCCCGCGCCCTCGCCACGGGGCCCGCGGCGGAGCTCGTGTGGATCGTCGAACGGGCCCTCGCCCTCGATCCGGACGAGCGCTACCCCTCGGCCATCGCTCTGGCCCGGGATCTCGAGCGTTTCCTCTCGGGGCTGCCCGTCGAGGCACGCGGATCCCGGGGGGCGTCCACGCTCTACCGCACGCGCAAGTGGGCCCGGCGTCACCCGTGGCTGGCCGCCGGGCTGGTCTGCGTGACCCTGGTGCTGGCGCTGGGTTCGGCCCTGGCCCTGGTGCAGCGCGGGCGGGCCGAGCGCGGCGCGCGGCTGGCCCGCGAGCGGACCTTCGCGGCGGCGGGCTTCGCCCACGACGCCAACCTCGGCCGCGAGCGCGCCCTGCGCCTGCACGCGGCGGTCCTGGACCTGTCCCTCGCCGTCGAGATCGAGGACCTGGCGGCGCAGGCCGCGGAGCTGTGGCCGGCGCACCCGGCGCTCTCGCCGCGCCTCGACGCCTGGCTGGTGCGGGCGGACTCGAAGCTGGGGCAGCTGCCGCGCCTGTGCGCGCGCCTGGAGGCGGGCGCCCTCGACCCCGAGCTCGACGCCATCTGGTGGCACGAGGCCCTGCGCGGCGTGGTCGAGGGGCTCGAGCAGCTGGTCGATCCCCTGGACGGGCTGGCCCACGGGCGCAGTGCGCGCTTCGGGCCCGGGGTCGCCTGGCGCGCGGCGCGGGCGCGCGAGCGCGCGGCGCGCGCCGCGTCGGACAGCGCGCTCTGGGACGACGTGCGCGCGCGCCTCGCGACCCACCCCTCCTATGCGGGCCTCGACCTCCCGCGCGCTCCCGACCTCTTGCCCCTGGGACCCGACCCGGAGTCGGGGCTCGAGGAGTTCGCGCTCCTGACCTCGGGCAACGCGCCCGGCCGCGACCCGCACTCGGGCCGACTCTCCCCCCGTGCGCTGGGTGCACAGGGAGCGCAGGGCGCGCTGGTCTTCGTCCTGCTGCCCGGAGGGACGGCCTGGATCGGAGCCCAGGCGAGTGACCCCGACGGGCGCCACCACGACCCCGAGGCCGAGTGGACGGAGGGGCCGGTGCACGCGCTGCGCCTCGATCCCTTCTACCTGGCGAAGACCGAGCTGACCCGCGCCCAGTGGCGCGGGTGGACGGGCGAAGACCCGAGTGTCGGCGCGCTCGACGAGGCGCCCGACGGCTCCCTGGCTGCGCCGGACGCGCGCCCCCTGGACGGAGTCGGGGGCGAGCTGGCCCAGCGCATGCTGACGCGCATGGGCCTGGCGCTGCCGACCGAGGCGCGCTGGGAGTACGCGGCGCGCCAAGCGCAGCGCTTCGGCCTGCTGGCGATGGACTCCGGCGTCACGGAGCTCTGTGCCGGCCGGCTGCTCTCCTACGACTTCCCGTGCCACGACGGCGACGGCGCCCAGAGTCTCCCGGGCTACCGCCAGTACGTCGTGCGTGGTGCGGGCGGGCGCGTGTCGCGGCGGGTCGACCTCGGTGCGCGCTCGACGCGCGGCATCGGTGTTCGGCCCACCCGCGAGCTCGTCGTCACGGGCAGGCCTTGAGCCGAGCGGCCCAGGGCCACGGCCGGGTCAAGGCAGAAGGTCACGGGCAGAAGGTCACGGGCAGAAGGTCAGCTCGACCGTGTTGGTGAAGCCGTGACCGCCGGCCGCGCCGTCGGAGTAGCGGCCCTGCAGGGTCCAGGTGGAGCCCGCGCTGATCGCGCCGGAACCCGCGGCGAGGGGGCCCGCCGAGAGGGGGATGGTGATGCCGAAATTGCCGCTGATGCCGATGACTTGCCGCGCCGCGCGGTACAGGCGTCCGCGCAGACAGCCGCTGGAGGCGAAGGGCACTGCATCGGAGCGCAGGGCGTAGAAGATGTCGATCAGGCTGTCCGGCGGCATGTTGGCGCCGCGCAGGGTCAGCTCGTCGTGGGCGACGGAGAGCCGGCCGGTGGCCGAGAGCTTGCCGGAGCGGCCGGTGGAGTTGGGAGCGCCCGGGCAGGCGTAGCGCGGGACCTGCGGGTGGCGCAGGGAGATCAGGTGCACCTCCCCGCTGATCGACACGGGGCCGAACCAGCGCGGACGACCGACGATCACGTCCGGCACCCCGTCCCCGTCGACGTCGCCGATGCCCGTCGGGCCGCGGCCGTAGGCCTCGCTAGCGTGCCGACCATGCAGGCGGCGCAGCAAGCTGCCGTCGCGGCCCGAATAGATCGAGAAGGCAGCGGCGCCGGAGAAGCCCTCGGGCGCCCAGGTGCCGTTGTCGTGCCCGAAGAGCATGTCGTCGTGCCCGTCCCCGTCCACGTCGCCGACCCAGCCGCGTCCGGTGCCCAGACGACCGCCGTCTTCGGCATGGGGCTCGAGGGCGAAGAGGCGCGCGAGGGTCGCTCCGGAGTAGACGTAGACGCGTCCGCGCTCCACCGCCCCGCTGAAGATGACGCGCGTGTCCGAGATGAAGAAGTCCTCGGTTCCGTCGGCATCGACGTCGCCCAGGCGGCCGGCCCAGGAGCGGCCGTAGTGCTCGGAAAAAACTCCGTCGTCGCCGCGCAGGACGTGCAACAGCGCAGCGCTCGCGCCCGAGTGGACATGCGCCTCGCCACGCACGCCGGCGCTCTCCAGGTCCGGCCGCGTGATCAGGAACTCGGCCACGCCGTCGCCGTCGAAGTCAGCGATGCGAGTGGCGCTGGCGGGGCGCTCGTCCGAGCCGCTGGAGTTCAGTTCGTGCAGCGCCCTGCCGTCCGCACCGGAGAGGACCAGGACCGACGAGCCCACGAGGGCCAGCACCTCGTCGATGCCGTCGCCATCGATGTCGCCCATGAAGTCCACGCCGTTGACGAAGCCGCGCATCTTCCAGACACCGCGCGGCTGAAAGCCCACGCCGGAGAACAGTCGCAGGGTGTTCCACCCGGCGACCACGAAGTCGGGCACGCCGTCGCCGTCCAGATGGCCCAGGGTGGCCGCGTGGTAGCCGAGGCCAGCGTTGGGCTCGCCGTCGACCGACCAGAGCAGATCGCCCTGGGGCATCGAGTAGATGCGCAGACCGCCGCGTTGGGTGTTGCCCGGACGGCGCAGGTCGGGGACCCCGACGAGGAGGTCGCCGATGCCGTCGCCGTTCATGTCTCCGCTGCGCTGCACCAGGGCACCGAAGCTCTCGTAGTCGGTGGCGCCCATGAGGGTCATGGGCGGCCGCAGCTCGCAAAGCTCGCGGTAGCGTCGCAGCGCTGCCTGGGCCTGGGCGGCGCTGGGGAGGGTGACGGCGAGGGCCAGGCAGAGCGAGGCACGCCGGATCGAGCGCGAGGCAAGACGGCAAGTCATGGGGTTCCCTTCGGGAGGGGGTGGGGGAAGCCAGGCCCGCACCAGGTCTCCAGCGTACGCGCAGCCGGCCGGCCGGGCAATCGAGCCCGCCTGCCCGAGCCGCACGAGAGAGGCCCGCGGGGATCGCTCCCCACGGGCCCCGTGGATGGTGCTTTCGGTTCGAGCCTAGTCGACGCTGGCGCCGGCGGGTTCGGGAACCTCGGGCTTGGTGTCGCTGAAGACGAGCTTCTCGTCGCCCTCTTCGCCGCCCTTGGCGGCCCAGATGATGGTGTCGCCCTCGGGGTCGTTGCGCCGCAGGTGCTCCGCGAGGGGGTCCTCGATGAAGCGCTCGATGGCGCGCCGCAGGGGACGCGCGCCGTAGTCCTCGTGGAAGCCCTTGGCGATCAGGAAGGCGACGGCGTCCTCGGTCAACTCGAGGGTGACCTTGTGGTCGGCCAGGCGCACGCGCACCTCGTCGAGCTGCAGCTGAACGATGCTGGTCAGGTCGTGGTGAGTCAGCGGGTTGAAGACGATCGATTCGTCGAGACGGTTGAGGAACTCGGGCCGGAAGTGGCGCTCGACCTCGATCATCACGTCGGACTGCATGCGCTTCTTGCGGTCGCCTTCGTTGGTCGAGGTCTGGTCGATGCGGCCGAAGCCGAGCTGCGAGCCGGCCTTCATCTGCTGCGAGCCCAGGTTGCTGGTCATGATCAGGATCACGTTCCGGAAGTCGACGTGGCGACCGAACGAATCGGTCAGGCGGCCTTCCTCCATGATCTGCAGCAGCATGTTGAAAACATCCGGGTGCGCTTTCTCGATTTCGTCGAGGAGCACCACGGAATAGGGGCGTCGGCGCACTTTTTCGGTGAGCTGACCTCCTTCTTCATAGCCCACGTAGCCGGGGGGCGCGCCCACCAGCCGCGAGGCGTTGTGCTTTTCCATGTACTCGCTCATGTCCATCGTGATGACGGCGTCTTCGTTGCCGAACATGAACTTCGCGAGCTGCTTGCACAGGAACGTCTTGCCCACGCCCGAGGGGCCCAGGAACAGGAACGAACCCATGGGGCGGCGCGGGTCCTTGAGCCCCGAGCGCGAGCGACGCACCGAGCGCGCGATGGCGTGGATGGCGTCCTCTTGGTGGATCACGACCCGGCCCAGCTCGGCCTCCATCTGCAGCAGGCGCTCGCGCTCGCCCTTCTCGAGGCGCGTCAGGGGGATACCGGTCATCTTCGACACGGTCTCCTGGATCACGTCGGCGGTGACCTCACCGACCTGCTCCTTCTCCTGCTGCTCCTTGCGCCAGGCGGTCTGGATCTCTTCCTTCTTCTTCTTGAGCTGGTAGGCCTCGTCGCGGACCTTGGCCGCGCGCTCGAAGTCCTGCTCCGTGACGGCCTCGTCCTTGTTCAGCTCGAGGCTCTCGATCTTCTCGGAGAGCTCGCGCAGGTCCGGCGGCGGCACCATGGCGTTGATGCGCACGCGCGCCCCGGCCTCGTCCATCACGTCGATGGCCTTGTCCGGCAGGAAGCGGTTGTTGATGTAGCGGTTGGAGAGCTCGACGGCCTGCTCCAGAGCCTCGTCGGTGTAGGCGACGCGGTGGTGCGCCTCGTAGCGGTCGCGCAGACCCTTGAGGATGTCGATCGTCTGCTCGGGGGTCGGCGGGTCGACGTTGACGGCCTGGAAGCGACGCTCCAGGGCGCCGTCCTTCTCGATGTGCTTGCGGTACTCGTCGAGGGTGGTGGCGCCTATGCACTGGACCTCGCCTCGCGAGAGGGCTGGCTTGAGCACGTTGCTGGCGTCGATCGCGCCTTCGGCGCCGCCGGCGCCGACGAGGGTGTGCAGTTCGTCAATGAAGAGGATGACGTTCTTGGCGCGACGAACTTCGTTCATCACGGCCTTGATGCGCTCCTCGAACTGGCCTCGGTACTTGGTGCCGGCGACCATCATCGCGAGGTCGAGCACGACCAGGCGCCGGTCGTGAAGGATCTCGGGAACCTTGCCGCTGACGATGTTCTGGGCGAGCCCCTCGACGATGGCCGTCTTGCCGACGCCGGCCTCACCCAGCAGCACGGGGTTGTTCTTGGTGCGGCGGCAGAGGATCTGGACGACGCGGCGGATCTCCTTGCGACGGCCGATGACCGGGTCGAGCTTCTTCTCGCGCGCCAGCTCGGTCAGGTCGCGCCCGAAAGCGTCGAGTGCTGGCGTGCGCGAGCGGCTGCCCGTGGCGCCCTTCTCGCCGGTCGCCTGCGTCTGTCCGCGCGGCGAGGAGGTCGTGTCGGCGCCGAGGAACTCGAGCACCTCGTCGCGCACCTCGTCGAGCTTGAGGTCGAGCGCCATCAGCACCTTGGCCGCAATCGACTCCTGCTCGCGGAGGAGACCGAGGAGCAGGTGCTCGGTGCCGATGTAGTTGTGGCCGAGGTTGTGAGCCTCTTCGAGGGCGAGCTCCAGCACCTTCTTCGCCC
>JAJFFA010000416.1 GCA_021776885.1 Planctomycetota bacterium | reverse complement strand
CTGGTGGAAGCGGCGGATGCCCTCCGCCAGCTTCTCCGTCGCCATGGCGTCCTCGTTCAGGCTCCAGCGGAAGGCCTCCTCGTCGAGGGAGACCTGCTGCAGGTCGGCGCCCGCGGCCTGGGCCGCGTCGAGCCGGCGGGGAATCTCGCCCGGGGCCGCGGCCAGCTCGCCCAGGAGGTCCGGGCTGATGGTCAAGAGGTCGCAGCCGCTGAGGGCCTCGACCTGGGAGGCCTTGCGGAAGCTGGCGCCCATGACCTCGGTCGCGTAGCCGAACTTCTTGTAGTAAGTGAAGATGCTCGCGACCGACTCGACCCCCGGGTCCTCGTCGATCGGGATGTCGTCCACGCCGCGCTGCTTCCGGTGCCAGTCGTAGATGCGCCCGACGAAGGGCGAGATCAGGGTCACCTTGGCCTCGGCGCAGGCGATGGCCTGAGCCATGCCGAAGAGCAGGGTCAGGTTGCAGTGGATGCCGTCGCGCTCGAGCTGCTGCGCCGCGCGGATGCCCTCCCAGGTGCTGGCCAGCTTGATCAGGATGCGCTCGCGCCCGATGCCGGCCGCCTCGTAGCGCTCGATCACGCGTCGCGCACGCTCCACGGAGGCGCGCATGTCGAAGGAGAGGCGCGCGTCGATCTCGGTCGACACGCGACCGGGCACGATCTCCAGAATGCGCGCGCCCAGGGAGACGAAGAGCTCGTCGATGAAGACCTCCGAGCGCTGCTCCTCGTTCCCGGAGAAGGCCCCGGCGGCGGAGTTCGCGCGCTCGACCAGGTCCGCGTACTCGGGGTCCTTGGCGATCTTCAGGACCAGGGACGGATTGGTCGTCGCGTCCTGCGGCGCGAAGGCCTCCATCTCGCTCACGTTTCCGGTGTCGGCGACGACGATCGTGTGCTGCTTCAGGGACTCGAGATGGTTCACGGGGGACTCCTGCGGGGTCGGTGAGGGGGCGGTCGTGGGGCGGCCCAGTGTACGCAGCCGGCCCCCCCACTACCGCCCCCCGCTGCGGAGCGCAGCGTCGCGCGGCGCCCCGCCTCAGTCTGCGCGTCGGACGCTGAGGTCGAGCTCCCAGGCGTAGCCCTCGGTCCCGTTGCGGGCCACAGCGGAGTATTCGACGCCCGGCAGCAGCTCGCGCTGGTCCCCCTGTCCGAAGGGCACGTACACGAAGGCCGTCCCCCCCGGGTACCACCACCAGCAGCCCGCATCGAAGCCGACCCCCAGACGCGGGTGCCCCTCGGCCTCGAGCCACAGGCGCAGGTCGGCCAGCTGCAGGAAGGTGCGCAGGGCATCCTGGCTCTCGAGGCCCACCACCTCGGCCACCAGCCCGAAGCGCCCCCGCTCCGCGCAGCCCGCGCGGATCTCGTCCGGCAGGTCCGCGCCGTCGGTCCAGTGCAGCGCCGCGACGGCCCTGCGCCCCGCCCCCGGGCGCGGATTCTCGCGCGCGCAGTGGATCCCGAAGGCGTCGCCCAGGGAGACCGTCGAGTAGGGATTCGGGCCACCGAAGAGCAGCGCGTGGGTGGGCGAGTCGTAGCGCCGCCCAACGGTCTCGGGCATGCGCGCGTCGGCCCAGTCGCGGAAGGTCGCGACGTGGATCATCAGACCGAGGTAGTCCGGGTCGAGGATGCCCTGGCCCAAGCGCGAGTAGTTCAGCCGCCGCCAGCGGCCAGCGACCCAGACCTCGTTGAAGGTGTGGGAGGTCCAGGCCCCCACGCCCCTGCGCGCGTTGGCCTTCACGTGTCGGCGCACCTCGTGGTTCTCGATGCGCGTGTCGAGCCAGGCGCGCTCGCGCTCGTCGTTCGCATCCACCAGCGGAATGCAGAGCACCGTGCGGGTCGGAATGCCGACGGCCCGCAGGCAGCCGCTGAGGTAGATCGCCGACGAGCTGCAGCTGCCACGCACGCCCTCTTCGAACATGCCGCGCGCCGAGACCTCGCGCCGCCACTGCTGCTCCAGGGTCAGCCCCTTCTCGGCCTCGCCGTCCGCGACCCGCTGCGCCAGATCGGGAGCGACATAGGGACGGCCGCGCTCGTCGAAGGAAGTGATGAAGGTCGAGAAGCCATCGTCGTGCTCGGCGTGCTGCATCAACCAGGCGGAGACTCGTTCGACCACCTCGCGGTCATCCAGCCGGCCCACGTCGATCCCGTCGCGCTCGAGAGCCGCGAGCAGCGCCTTGCGCAGCTCCGGGGTCCAGTCCGAGCTCGGTCCGGGCTCGAGCCAGGGCTGCAGGTGCGGCGCAGGACGACGCCAGCCGCTGTCGCCCTGGATCTCGTCCTGGGCCGTCCCGAAGGGGTAGAGCACCACCTCCAGCTCGACCCAGTCCGGCCCCTCGTCCAGCGCCCGCGCGTCCTGGTAGTCGTCGTCGAGGTAGGCCAGGGTCACGGGCTTCATCACGTGCACCACGGCGCGCAGTGTGTAGGCGTACTCGCGACGCTCGAACCAGTCCCCGTCCTCGATGCCGTCCCCGTCCGAGTCCGCGCGCTTCGGGTCGGTCCCGTACTTGTGCAGCTCGTGGAAGTCGGAGAGCCCGTCACGATCCGTGTCGGGCGCGCGGGGCTCGCTCTCCTGGGCGGCGAGAAGCGGGGCGAGGGCGAGGGTGGCGAGGGCGATGATGAACGCGGGCACGGGGGACCTCCTGAGCCAGTGAATCCAGGCTCCTACGAGGATAGCGCGCCTACATGCGCTCGATGCTCGGCACCCCGAGAAGCGCGAGCCCGTGGCCCAGGGCGCGGCCCACCCCGTCCACCAGCAGGCTGCGCGCGTCGCGCAGGGCGGCGGAGTCGGCGTGCAGCACCGAGCACTGCTTGTGCATGCGGTGGAAGCGGCGCGCGAGCTCGTAGAGCCAGGCGCACAGGTGCGCGGGCGCGGCCTCGTCCGCCGCGCGCTGGACGACCTTGGGGTAGGCGGCCAGGTGCGAGACCAGCTCGGTCTCCGTGTCGTCGACGAGCAGCCCCCAGTCAGCCGCGGCCGGATCGGCGGC
>JAJFFA010000415.1 GCA_021776885.1 Planctomycetota bacterium | reverse complement strand
TGCCCTCTCGTCCCTGACCCTCTCGATGCAGCCCGACGCGGCCTTCCCCTGCGGCACGTTCATGCCCGGCTTCGGCCTGGCCGGCGCGGGCCAGGGCAGCGAGCTGCTGCTCAGCGCCGGTCCCTACCGACGCTTCGCCGGCCCGGTTTCCAGCGGAGAGGCGGTCACGATCTCACTCACGATTCCGAACAGACCCCTGCTCGTCGGGCGCACCTTCTTCGCACAGGGTGCACTCGTCGACGCCAACGGTCACGTGGGACTGACGGAGGCCGTTGAACTGTTCATCGGTGAATAGAGAGCCTCACCGGTGACCCCCTGATGGGCCCGCGGAGGATCGTCCCTCCGCGGGCCTCTCTCTTTGGGCCTGCAGTCCGCCGATCCGTGGCGGGAGATTGGGTGGAGGCGTTGCACCCTGGGCCGCGTGGGTCCTGCAGCTCCCGTGCGAGGCCCCCTGCTCCGCGCGCGGCTCACCCGCCGGCGGCACGGGCCATGCGCTCGAACGACTGAGTACAGGCATCTTCGTCGCCGAGCGTGGCCCGCGCGTCGTCCAGCCCTTCCGCCGCGCCGAGCCTTGCACGCTCGGCGTAGTCGTTGGCGGCGGAGGCGTGGCGCAGCAGGAAAGCGACCTCGCTGGCGCGGAACTCGAGGGTCCAGCGGTGGGTCGCGCCACGTTCTGCGGCCATCATGTCGATCGCCTCACGCATGAGTTCTGCGGCGTACGCGACATCCCCCCAGCGCTCCGCGACCCCGGCCGCGCGGAATATGGCGCTCGCGGTCACGGCGTCCTCTCCGAGCGCGCGTCGGCAGTCGGCTTCGAGTTCGAGCAGCTCGGGGTCGGCCTCGTCGAAACGCCCGAGGTCGACCAGGAGACGCGCGAGCTGGAGTCGATCGGTGAGCGTATCGCGGTGCTCGCGTCCCACGCTGTGCTCGGAGGCCTCGACCAGCATGTGCCGCAGCTCCAGGGCCTCGTCGAGCGAGCCGCGTCGCACCAGGATGGTCGCGAGGCTGTGCTGGAGCGTGCGCACGTTGCGATGGTCCGGAGCGTGCCTTGGGAGCTGGATGGCGAGCGCCTGGCGGTACAGGTCCTCGGCGCGCGCCAGGTCCCCGCGCTGGAGGAACAAGGAGGCAAGGTTTCCGATCGACTGCGCCGTGATCGGGTGGTCGGCACCGAGCAGCGTGTCGCGCATGGCCAGCGCCTCGGCCAGGAGCGCTTGCGCTTCGTCCAGCCGCCCCATGTGCAGGTAGAGCGCGCCGAGGTTGTTGATGCTGTTCGCCAGGCGCGCGTGCGGAGCGTCTAGCTTCGCACGCCGAATCGCAAGCGCCTGGCGGTAGAGCGGCTCCGCACGCTCGAAGTCCCCGCTGTACTCGATCGCCGTGGCGTAGTTGTTCAGCGATTGGGCCACCTGCGGGCTCTCGGGGCCGTGAGCGCGCTCGTTCAGCTCCAGGCTTTCGGCGTGCAGCTCCAAGGACTCCTCGTAGCGCCCGAGAGCCTCGAGGGTGACCGCCAGGTTGCCCGTGGTCGTAGCCAGCGCCTCGGCGTCGACGCCGTCGCGCCCGCGGAGGGTCTCCAGGATCGCTCTGTGCTCGCGCAGAGCGGCCTCGTACTGGCCAGCCCGCTCCAGGTTCACGCCCAGCGCCGAGCGCGCCTCCAAGGTCTCCCCATGGTCGGCCCCCAAGAGTCGGGTGCGCAGCTCACTGGCGCGCGAGAGGTGACGCGAAGCGACCTCGTGCTCCTGGAGCGAACTGAACGCGGCCCCGATCGTGTGGCGCAAGCTCGCTTCGACGAGCGGCTGCTCGAGGAACGCCCCTTCGAGCTCCTCGGACGCGCCCGTCAAGACGTCGAGCAAGCTGATGTCCTTCGTCTTCCCTCCGTGGTCCAGGTTCGCGCGGCGCAGCATGTCACGCTGGAAGTCGGCGATCGCCACGGCCTTGGCGGCTTCCAGCTCCGCGGCTTGCGCCGCCGACTGCGCCCGGCCGCGCAGCTCGGTCTGGCGCGCGGCGAAGATCGAGACGACCACGAGCGCTACGATCAAGAAGAGCGTCCCGGTCGCCACGACCGCGACGAGTCCTGGGTTCCGCCGGCCAAATTTGCGCAGTTGATAGAGAGCGCTGGCGGGTCGCGCGCGGATCGGCTCGTCGTCCAGATAGCGCTGCAGGTCTTCGGCCAGCTCCAGCGCGGAAGCGAAGCGGCGCGCCGGGTCCTTCTCGAGGGTCTTCGCGACGATCACCTCCAGGTCGCCGCGCAATCCGCGCGCGATCGACCCGAGCGGCGGCGGGTCCAGGGTGCGGATGCGGTCCATCGCCGCCGGCGTCGAGAGGCCGTCGAGCGGGATCGGCAGGCGTCCAGCCAGGAGCTCGAACAAGATGACGCCCAGGGCGTAGACATCGCAGCGCCCGTCCACGCGATCGTGTTCGCCCTCGAACTGCTCCGGTGCCATGTGGGAGAGCGTGCCCAGCACTTGTCCGGCGACGGTCTCGAGGGTTCCGCGCCCCTTCGCCCCGATCGCGCGTGCCACGCCGAAGTCGAGGATCACCGCGCGCCCGACCTCGGCCCCGCGCGGGCGGCTGGAGCCACCGGCGCTCGAACCGGGTGGTGTCACGAGCACGTTGGCCGGCTTCAGGTCGCGGTGCACGATGCCCTCGTCGTGGGCGTGCTGGATCGCGCCCGCGAGCTGTCGCACGAGCGCGACGCGATCACGTGTTCCGAGCTTTCGCTCCGCCGCGAAGTCGAGCAGGGGCCGGCCCACGACGAACTCCATCGCAAGGTACGGGACCGCCGCACCGCCTTCCGCGATCGGCGCCGACCCGGCTTCCAGCACGTGGGCGATCCCCGGGTGCTGCAGGTGCGCCAGGAGGCGGATCTCGCGACCGAAGCGCTGGCGCAGGCGTGGGGAGATCAGGTCGGGACGGATCACCTTCAACGCGACGCGCCTGCGCGGATGGTCCTGGATCGCCTCGTATACGGTGCCCATCCCGCCGCGACCGATACGGCGCACGATCCGATAGTGACCGAAGCGCTCGTGGAGCTCCGCTTGAAGATCGCTCGCTGCTCCTGCGTCGCCGGCGCTCTCGAGTTCCTCGAGCAGCAGGCGCAGCTCGCGGTCGAGGCGCGCGCGCAGGCGTTCGGGAGCACGGTCGACGTAGTCCGTGAGGAGCGGCTTGTCGCCCGCGGCCAGCTGGCCCTCGAAGGCGGCGCAGAACTCGTCGATCTCGAGCTCTTCGGTCAGACTCAACTCGGGTTCATTCGGCGGCATCGTCCACACCGGAAGTTCGCTCATGAGCATCGCCCTGCATGCCGTCCTCGCTCCAGGCACGCCGAATCAACGCCAAGCGCCGCTCGACCGTCCGCACTGCACACCCCAGCTCCGCCGCGACGTCCTCGTTCGACAGGCCCTCGATCTTGCGCAGCGCGACGTTGCGCAGCCCTTCGTTCAAGAGCGAGAGCAGATGCTCCGCCTGATCGGCCACCTCGGCCGCGAACTCCGGCGAAGGCTCCGCGCCCACGATCGCCTCGATCGCGGCCCCATCGCCGCCCAGCGCGTGGACACCCCCTCCACCGCGCTTGGCCGCCTGCTCGGCGCGCGCGCGGGTGTAGACCTTGCGCGCCGTGATGACGACGAGCAGCGACCACAGCTCGCCCTCGCGCGAGAGCTCCGGAAAGCGTCCAGCACGGACGCCGCGGCAGAGCGAATGGAACGCGCTCAGTGCGGCGTCCTCGCGGTCGTAGACCGGCTGCAGGTTGGGCGCGAGGCGCCTGTCGGCGAAGTCGATCAGTCGTTCGAAGTAGCGCTGCCACAATCCCTCGGCCGATGCGGGGTCGCCGTGACGCAGGCCGTCGATCCAGCGCGCGATGGTGGCGTCGATCTCGGTTTCGCGCGGGGAGGGAGGCATGGGGGACGCGGCGGCCGCTCGCCAGCGTCGAGCCCCATGATAGCAGCGCCCGCGGGCGCCGCGCTCCGTCGCGATCGTCGCTGGCGGCCTCCGGACCTGGAGACCGCCAGTGGTGGGCGCTTCCGAGTTCAGTTGGGTTCGAAGAAGGCACCCGCCACCCAACTGTGGTCCGCCGAGGCCGTACGGTCGAGTCCGCCCGAAACCGTCGATGCGATCCCCAGGGCGGTATTGTCCTGTCCACCCACGACCGTGGTGTAGGACGAGCCAGACAGCGTCGCGTTTCTGAATCCGCTGACCACGACCGCGGCCGTGCCTGCGACGGTGTTCGCCGCCCCGCCCACCGAGACGCAGTGGCTTCCGTTGGTCGCGACCTGGATCCCACCCGCGACGACCGAGTACGTGCCGCTTGCCTGGGCCTCGAAGCCCCCGATCGTCGTGGTGAAGGGCCCGCTCGCGCGACCAGACTCACCTCCGCATGCGGAGGATCGGCCGCCGCTCGCCAAGGCGAGGTTTCCCCCGTGGGTCGCCGCCCCGGAACCGGACGCATGACCGCCGACGCCAGCGTGCACGGCCGAGTCGAGTCCGGATGCCCGACCCTGCGAACCGCCGATCACGACCGCCCGCTGTCCCACGGCCAGGTTGAGCCGGCCACCGATCACGCTGCTGGACTCGCCCTGGGCTTCGACTTCTTCGCCCCCGATGGCGACCGCGTTGGGCCCGCTCGCGTGCGTTCCGCGGCCGGCGATGCAGACGGCGTTCTCGCCGCTCACGAGGTTGCCCTCGCCACCCAAGGCAGAAGCGTAGGCGCCTGTCAGCTCGTGGTCGCGACCGACCACCAGACCCGCGGCGCCCGCGTAGGTGTGCCCATCCCCGATCACGACGTTGTGCGACCCGCTCCCGATCCCGTTCTCGTCGTACCCCACGATCAAGTTTCCGTGACCGTTCGCGGGTGCCGCGCCGTCGCCGTTCCGCAGGTGCAGATTGAGGTCTTCGAAGAGCATGTCATTACCTTCGACGGAGACACCGTCGAGCAGGCGCTCGAGCTCATCGACCCGATCGGCGAGCGAAGGCATGTGGATCGGGGGCCGGTCCTGAGCAGGCGGGGCCTGACTGGCGGTCGTTTGCTGGGGAGACGCGAGCAGGACGAAGGCGGCGGAGATGGAGCAGGTCGTCGTGAGCTCGAGGGCGTGGCGGTAGCTGTGCTTCATGGTTCGTTCTTTCGATTCAGGGGACCGGGTGTCGAGGGGGGGAAAAGGCGGTTAGTTGGCTTCGAAGAGGGACCCGGCGACCCAAGCATTGATCGCGGTCACGAAGCGGGCGGCGCCGCCCGAGTTGACAGCGTCGGTCGCGCTGGCTGTGTTCTGGAAGCCTCCGCCGACGGTGGACTGCGCGCCTTCGGCGCGCCCCTCGTTTCCGCCCACGACGACGCTCCGGAAACCGCTCGCGGAGTTGGCCTGTCCGCCGATGACGACCGCCTGGCTGTTCGTCGCGGAGTTCTGGAAGCCGCCCACGGCGACCCCCGCGAGTCCTCCGGCGGTGTTCTGGTCGCCGCCCAGGACGACCGACCTTCCGTTCTCGAGGCCGACCGGAACCGTACCGTTCGCTCCACCGACAATCGTGCTCCAGGGCGCATTGGCGCGACCTATGGAGCCACCGGCGATCGAGCTTCCTTGCCCGGCCGCGATCCCGAACTCACCGCCGCTGATCGACGCGCGCAGTACCTCGGCCCTTCCGTTTCGGCCTCCGACCACGGCGGCGCTAAGGCCGACGGCGAAGTTCGAGAGGCCGCCGGCGACGACCGAGTTCTCGCCCGAAGCCGTGCCGCCCCGACCGCCGGCGATGACCGAGCGCTGACCCGACGCGAAGCTCTGACGACCCGCCGCGACGACACTGCCGGTACCGGTCGCCGCATTGTTCATGCCACCGAGCGCGCTCGCGAAGGGAGCCGTGACGACGTTGTCGCGACCCGCGACGATCCCCGAGTGCGAGGTGTAGGTTTGATTCTTGCCCAGGATCAGGCCGTGGCTCCCGGTGATCGTTGATCCGCCGTGGTAGCCGACGATCACGTTGCCTAGCCCGTTGGTCTGGCCGCTGCTTCCGAGCCCGTTGCGCACGCGGACGTTGGCGCCGCGGATCACGAGATCGCCTGCTTCCTTGCTGGCGAACGTGAGCGTCTCCTCGAGGGCGTCCACGCGCATGGAGAGGGGCGTGCCCGTGCTCGGTGCGAGGGCCGCCGTGATCCACATCGTCGTGGTCGCGGCCAGGAAGTGCAGGGAGTGTCGATTGCGTAGATTCATGGCTGTGTGTTCCTTTTGTTGCCTTTTCGTTCTGCCGTCAGTTGCTCGAGAACATGCTGCCCGCGCGCCAGCCGTGGGGCGAGGTGACCGAGCGGTTCGCTCCACCGGAGGTCGACGCGAACGTTCCCGTCGCGGTGTTGGAGAAGCCGCCGGTCACGACGGAGCGACTTCCGATCGAGTGGTTTTCCAAACCGCCGATCGCGACGCCGCCGCTGGCGACGTTCATCAGGCCACCGACGACGATGGCATCGGAGCCGTCCGCCGTCCCCCTCAACCCGCCGAGCACGATGGCCCGAGACACGCTTGCCGTGGCGCTGTCGCCGCCGGCGATGACGGCGTCGCTGGCTGCAACGATTCCATTGGTTCCGCCGAGGATCGCCGCGCGCGGGCCGTCGACACGGTGGTTCGTGCCTCCCAGGATGACGCCCTCGGGGCTGTTCGGCGTGACGAGGTTCCCCGCGCCGCCGAGAATCGCCGCGCGCGGGCCAACACAGCTGTTGCCCCGGCCACCGACGACGACCGAGCCCGACCCT
>JAJFFA010000414.1 GCA_021776885.1 Planctomycetota bacterium | reverse complement strand
GCCACATCCTGTACGGGTTCGAGTTCATCAACCTCGGCAACCTGTACAGCCAGCTGGAGAACGCCCTCGGGCGCTACTTCAACCGGCGCCGCGAGCTGCGCGTACGGCCGCAGCTCGACCAGCAGCTCACCGCGCGCCTCTTCCAGCGCCACCATCGCATCGCCGCCCAGGTCTACGACGTCTCACGCCACGGGATCGGAGTGGTCGTCAGCACGGCCCAGAGCGCGGGGATCGAGCTCGGCGGTGAGGTGCGTGTGCGCCTCGACTTCCCCGACTCGAAGAAGCCCATCGAGGTCGTAGGCGTGGCGCGACATCGCAACCGCCTCGCCGCGGAGGAGATCCTGGGCATCGAGTTCGTCGATGCAAAGGGGAGCCCCTGCGCGACCGAGGACCCCTCCCTGATCGAGTACGTGACCCAGCGCGAGGCCGAGATGGCCCGCTGGGAAGAGATCTGGACCGAGTAGAGCGCGGCGCCCACACTGGGCGCCATGTTCCGCCCCATCCGCCAGCTTCCGCTCCTGTGCGTGGCCCTCGCCGCGTGCCACGCCAGCGGCGCTCCCGTAGCGGCTCCTGAGCCGAGCGTCCGCCCCGGAGTCAACGAGCGCTTCCTCGCCCCGGACCTCGACGTCGAGCAGTTCGTCGAGACCTTCGAGGGTGAGTCGCGCGAGATCGCGGCCCGGCGCCCCGACCTGGTGGCTGCCCTGGACCTCGAACCGGGCATGTCCGTCGCGGACATCGGTGCGGGAACGGGCCTGTTCAGCGGAGACTTCGCCGCGGCGGTCGGGCCCACGGGGCGCGTGCTCGCCGTCGAGATCTCCCCCGGCTTCCTCACGCACTTGCGCACGCGCTTCGCCGGTCGCCAGGAGATCACGGTCGTCGAGGGCGGCGAGCGCTCGGTCGAGCTCGAGGCCGGCTCGGTCGACCTGGCCTGGGTCTGCGACACGTACCACCACTTCGAGTTCCCGCGCTCCACGCTGGCCAGCCTGCACACCGCCATCGCACCCGGAGGACGTCTCGTGCTCGTGGACTTCGAGCGCATCCCGGGGCTGACCCGGCAGTGGCTGCTCGACCACGTGCGCGCCGGAAAGGCCGTCTTCCGCGCCGAGGTCGAGGCCGCGGGCTTCCGCTTCGTGGCCGAGCTCGAGGATCTGGGCCTCGAGGAGAACTACTTCCTCGTCTTCGAGCGTCCGTGATGAAGAGAGAAGGAGCGGGCGCGCTCGAACCCATCCCGGCGGCCCCCTCGTGGCGAGTCGCCAACGCCGCCGTGAGTCATGTCGTAGAGCGTGGAGAGACGGCGGATCGAGACGCGGGTCCCTTGAGCGCGCCCGCTGTCGTTGGAGGACGGAACAGTAGTCGCGGCGCTTGAGACCGCGGTGAAGCCGAAATGAAATCGTGCTCATGATGGAGCAGCTCCTATGCGCATCCTGGTGATCGAAGACAACCCGAAGATGGCCGGAGCGATCCGCCAAGGGCTCACGGAGCAGGGCTTCAACGTCGACGCATCGCACAGTGGCTACGAGGGCGAGGACCTCGCCGCATCGGGCGCCTACGACGTGATCCTGCTCGACCTGATGCTCCCCGATCGCGACGGCATCGACGTCTGCCGCAACCTGCGGCGGCGCGAGATCAAGACACCGATCCTGATGCTGACCTCGCTCTCGGGTACGGCCAAGAAGGTGTCCGGGCTCGACGCCGGCGCAGACGACTACCTGACGAAGCCCTTCGAGTTCGACGAACTCGTGGCACGCGTTCGGGCGCTCCTGCGCCGCGGCCAGGCCACCGAATCCGTACGCCTGTCCTACGCAGACCTGGAGATCGACCTCTCGCGCCGCACCGCCACCCGTGAGGGCGAGCGGATCAAGCTCTCCGGCAAGGAGTTCGTGCTGCTCGAGTTCATGCTGCGCAACCCGGACAAGGTGCTCTCGCGCATGACCATCGTCGAGAAGGTCTGGGACATGAACTACGAGCCTTCGAGCAACGTGGTCGACGTCTACATCTCGTCGCTGCGGCGCAAGATCGACAAGCCCTACGGGACCCCTCTGATCCACACGGTGATCGGCGCTGGCTATCGCTTCGGACTCGAGGGCGGGGCGCCCCCCGGCTGATGCGCGTCTCCAGGATCTGGGACCTGCGGCTGAAGCTGACGCTCTGGTTCCTCCTGATCTACGTCGTACTCCAGGTCACCCTGCTGTTCGCAGTGGTGCTGTATCGCCAGGAGGCGATCCGCCGCGCCTTCGACTCGGACATGCGGCACTGGGCGGAGGTGATCGCCGAGCGCGCCGCCGGGGACGAGCTGCCCGCCACCCCCGAGGAGCTCCTGGGCATGGTCCCGGACGAGTCCGGCATCGAGGAGGTGGTCCTGCGCGACCGGCGCGGCCGCCTGATGCGCTCGAGCCGCAGCGGTGCCGAGCGCATCCCCTTCCTGGCCCCCGGCCCGGGCAGCGAACAGCCGCTGCAGACCGTCTTCGCGACCCTGACCGGAGTCGCCGGCGCGACGCGCCCCCTGCGCGTGATCACGCTGCCGGTGCGCGGCGGGGCTGACGACTCCTTCCTGTTCCTGCAGGCGGCGCGCCCGACCATCTTCCTCGAGCGCGCCTTCGGCGCCTTCAAGGACCTGCTGCTCGTGGGCCTGCCCATCAGCTTGCTCTCGGCCAGCGTCGCCGCCTGGCTGATCGCCGGACGCGCGGTCACGCCGATGAAGCGCATGGCCGAGGCCGCGCGGGGCGTCAGGCCCGCCTCCTTCGACGGCCGCATCGACGTCGAGACCACCGACAGCGAGGTGGCCAAGCTGCAGAGTGAGCTGAACAACGCCCTCGAGCGCCTCGCCTCGGGTTACAGGGCCCAGGACCGCTTCATCGCGGACGTCTCCCACGAGCTGAAGACCCCCATCGCCGTGATCCTGGCCCAGGCCCAGTCCCTCTCGCTGCGCGACGAGGACCCCACCGCAGAGGCCCTGCACTTCGCCGACAGCGTCACCGACGAGATGCGCCGGCTGGGCAAGCTGGTCGAGAGCTTCCTGACCATGACCCGCACCGAGCTCGGCCAGCAGCTGGTCGACGCACGCCCGGTACCCGTGAACGACTTCGTGCTCGAGGCGGTCATGCACTGCACGCTCTTCGCCCAGCAGCATCGCGTGCATCTCCTGCCGAACCTCCTGGACACGTCGGTCGAGGAGGTCGAGGTGCGCGGCGACTCGGAGCTCCTGCGCACCATGCTCGACAACCTGCTCTTGAACGCGATCCGCTTCTCCCCCGAGGGCGACGCCGTCGAGGTCGAGGTCAGCGCGGCGTCGGAGGGCGTGACGATCAAGGTCCGCGACCATGGCCCCGGCATCCCGGCGAGCCACATCGAGAGCGTGTTCGATCGCTACACCCAGGCGCCCCATGACGCCGCGCGCAGCACCGGGAGCGGCCTGGGCCTGGCGATCTCCAA
>JAJFFA010000413.1 GCA_021776885.1 Planctomycetota bacterium | reverse complement strand
GCTCGTTTTACCCCATCCCGCGTACCCCTGCCCCCATGACGGACAATTATCGGCTCCTGCGCGCCCTCGGGACGCGGGAAGTGGACAATGCTGGCAGCGCCAATGAGCTTTCGATTCGGACGAAGACCCCTCCGCCGCAGCCTGCCTGAGGGAACCCCGGGCGGGCGCGAAGTCCCGACGACCTTCCACCGCGGGAACGCGTCGGAGTCCGAGGTGCGCGCCGATCCGCCCGAGGACCCGAGCTGCTTCCTGAACCGCGAGCTCTCCCTCTTGCAGTTCAACCGGCGCGTCCTCGAACAGGCGCTCGACCCCGGCACGCCGCTACTCGAACGTCTGCGCTTCCTGACCATCTGCAGCACGAACCTCGACGAGTTCTTCGAGATTCGCGTGGCGGGGCACCGCGAGCGGGCGGCGCTGGGCGCGGTCAGTCGCGGGGCGGACGGCCTGTCCAGCCAGGAGACGTTGGTGGCGGTCAGCGACGCCGCCCACGCCCTCGTCGAGCGCCAGTACTCGGTCCTGAACGACATCCTTCTGCCCGAGCTCGAGCGCGAGAACGTGCGCCTCTTGAAGCGCGTCGCGTGGACGGTCGAACAATCGCGTTGGATAGAGCGCTACTTCGAAGATCAGGTCCTGCCCGTCCTGACCCCTGTCGGCCTCGACCCGGCGCACCCGTTCCCGAAGACGCTGAACAAGAGCCTGAACTTCGTCGTGCTCGTCGAGGGCCAGGACGCCTACGGCCGGGACAGCGGGATCGCCGTGGTGCACGTGCCCCGCGCCCTGCCGCGGGTGATCAACCTGCCCGCCGAGATCAGCCGCGGCCGGCACGACTACGTGCTGCTGTCTTCGGTGATCCACGCCCACGTCGAGGCTGTCTTCCCCGGCATGACCTCGACCGGCTGCTACCAGTTCCGTGTCACGCGCAATGGCGACCTGTGGGTCGACGAGGAGGAGGTCGACGACTTCCTCAAGGCGCTGCAGGTCGAGCTGCCCGAGCGCAAGTACTCCGCCGCGGTGCGGCTCGAGGTGCCGGTCGAGACTCCCGAGAACGTGGCCGAGTTCCTGCTCGAGAAGTTCGAGCTGGGGCCCGACGAGCTCTATCGAGTCGCTGGCCCCGTCAACTTGCACAGGCTGCAGGCCCTGCACGCCCACGTGGACCGAGCCGACCTGAAGTACCCGCCCTTCGTGCCCCACGTGCCACGCTCGGTCGAGCGCAGCGACAGCCTCTTCGACGCCATCAGCGCCGGCGACATCCTGTTGCACCACCCCTACGAGTCGTTCGCTCCGGTCCTCGAGCTCGTGCGTCAGGCGGCCTCGGACCCCCAGGTCCTGGCGATCAAGCAGACCCTCTACCGCGTCGGCCGCAACTCACCGCTGGTCGATTCGCTGGTCGAGGCCGCCCGCGCGGGCAAGGAGGTCACGGTCGTGATCGAGCTGCGCGCGCGCTTCGACGAGGCGGAGAACATCGAGATGGCGACGCGCCTGCAAGACGAGGGCGTCAACGTCGTGTACGGCATCGTGGGCTTCAAGACCCACGCCAAGCTACTGCTCGTCGTGCGCCGCGAGGGCGAGCGCCTGCGGCGCTATGTCCACCTGGGCACCGGCAACTACCACGCGGGAACGGCACGAGCGTACACCGACATCGGCTTCCTGACGCTGCGCGAAGACTTCGGCGAAGACGTCCACCAGCTCTTCAACCAGCTCACGGGTCTGGGTCAGGTCGTCGAACTGTCCAAGGTGCTGCAAAGCCCCTCGACCCTGCAACCCTCGCTGCTGGCCCTGATCGAGCAGGAGGCGGAGCACGCCCTCGCCGGCCGACCCGCGCGCAACATCGCCAAGATGAACGCGCTGACCATGCCGGCGGTGATCCAGAAGCTCTACCGCGCCTCCCAGGCCGGCGTGCGCATCGATCTGATCGTGCGCGGGGCGTGCTGTCTGCGGCCGGGCGTGCCGGGTGTCTCCGACAACATCCGCGTGATCTCGGTCGTCGGTCGCTTCCTCGAGCACAGCCGCGTCTTCTATTTCCAGGCGGGCGGCGCCGACCTGGTCTACGCCTCGAGCGCGGACTGGATGTCGCGCAACCTCGTACGCCGCGTCGAGGCCTGCTTCCCGATCGAGGACCCCAGGATCAAGTCGCGTGTGCTGCGCGAGTGTCTCGAGATCCTGCTGAGTGACAACTGCCAGGCCTGGGCGCTGGAGGCCGACGGCGGCTACCGCCGGGTGCGCTCCGAAGCGCCGGCCTTGTGCGCGCAACAAGAGCTGCTGCACGGCATCCTGGCCTCAGGCGAATTCGAGCCGCAGCCCGAGCACCGAGATGTGCCCCGCCTCGACCTCGAGGTCCGCGCGCGTGAGCGGGTGGTCCAGGAGCCAGCCTTCGGAGAAGGCGACGCGCAGGAGCGCGCTTGAGGCCTCGAGCTGCGGCGCCCCTGGCTCGGTGCTGCCACGCCCACGATGCAGGACCGCGGCCAGGCGCAACAGCGCCGTCAGCCGCCGCAGGCGCGTCGTGTCCGTGACCTCGAACTCGGGCAGCGCGTCGAGCCCGGGCTTGCGCCGATGCAGACGGACTAGGGCGGCGACGCGCGCCTGCTCGCCCTGGGAGAAGCCGCGCAGGTTGGTGTTGGCGATCATGTAGGCGCCGTGCTTGTGCTGGCCGCGGTAGGCCAGCATCAGACCCACCTCGTGGGTGCGTGCCGCCCAGGCCAGGGTCAGACGGTCCTCCGGGTCGAGCTTCCAGTCGTCGGCGACCTGATCGAAGAGCACGAGCGCCGTAGCTTCGACGCGCTCGGCCTGGGGAGCATCGACCCCCGCGCGCGCGCAGAAGTCGAGGATCGCGCGCTGGCGTACGTCCTCGTGGCGGATGCGGCCGAGGAGATCGAAGAGGAGCCCCTCGCGCAGCGCCCCCTTGGAGGTCTCCATGCACTGCAGGGAGAGGGCGTCGAAGACCGCGCTCAGGACGGCCACGCCGCCGGCCAGTACGGAGCGGCGCTCGTCGTCCAGCCCACGTAGCTCGAGGCGAGCCATCTCGCCCCCGCGCCCGATCGCCTTGACCAGGCGTTCGAGGCCGGGTCGCGTCACACTCCCGTCGCCCCAACCCTCGCGCTCGAGAATCGTGGCCACGGCCAGGATCGTGCCCGAGGAGCCGATGCAGCTCTGCCACCCGGCGCGCCGGTAGCCGGCCTCGAGGGACTCGAGCTCCTGACGCGCAGCCAGGATCGCGCGGCGCATGGCCTTGGGCGAGAGCGCTCCCGCGGGGAAGAAGCTCTCGCTGAAGGTCACGCAGCCCATGGACAGGCTGTCGACGGTCAGGGCCTCGAAGCGCTGACCCAGGACGAGCTCCGTGCTGGCCCCACCGATGTCGACCACCAGGCGCCGGCCCTCGTCGTCGCCCAGGGAGTGGGCCACGCCCAGGTACACCAGGCGCGCCTCCTCGACGCCGGCCACGATCTCGATTCCGTGCCCCAGGGCCTCTTCGGCCCGGGTCAGGAACGTGCCGTCGCGCAGGCGCCGAAAGGTGGCCGTGCCCACGGCGCGCACGCGCTCCGCCGGGATGCCCGAGAGGCGCTGTCCGAAGCGCTCGAGGGTCGCCAGGGCGCGCTCTTCGACCCGGCGATCGAGCTTGCGCTTGTGCCCCACGCCCTCCGCCAGACCCACCCGGTCCCGCAGTCGGTCGACGATGCGCGGCCCCCCGTGGGACTCGCGCGCGACGATCATGTGGAAGCTGTTCGAGCCGAGGTCAACGGCGGCGAGGAAGCCGTCGTCCTCGTCTTGCTCCGCGTCACGGCTGGAAGCGGATTCCGACACTCTTTGCGAAGAGCTTGTCACCGCAGTGGATCGTGCCACCCGCGACCACACTGCACAAGAGCACTCGACCGCCGCCGCCCGTGCGCGCGTGGCGCCGGATGCGGCGCAGCGCGCTGCGACCGGCGGCGCGCGCGAACTCCTCGTCGCCGCCCCAGGTCCCGGCGACGCGCAACACCACTGACCCCAGGGTCAGGAGCGCTCCCTGCGGGAGCCCCTCGTCACTCAGATCGAGGTGCACGAAGAGCTGCACGCCAGAGGCCAGAGCGCGCTGCTCGTCGCCCGCGGCCAGGGCCAC
>JAJFFA010000412.1 GCA_021776885.1 Planctomycetota bacterium | reverse complement strand
CGCGCACACGACTCTCGTTCGAGTCGGCCATGCTGCGTCTCGGTGGGGGCGTGATCACCGCGGCGGACGCGAACAGCCTCTCGGCCGCGAAGGGCGAGTCCCTGGCCGACACGGTGCGGGTCGTGGGCGGGGCCTACTCGGACGTGATCGTCCTGCGCCACACCAGCGAGGGGGCTGCTCGGCTGGCCGCAAGCTACTCGCCGGTGCCCGTCATCAACGCCGGGGACGGAAGCCACGAGCACCCGACCCAGACCCTCTGCGATCTCTACAACCTGCACGTGGAGCGCGGGCGCATCGAGGGCCTCGACGTGGTCCTGGCCGGCGACCTGAAGTACAGCCGCACGGTGCACTCCTTCGCCTATGCCCTGGCGCGCTTCGGCGCGAACATCGTCTGCGTGCCGCAGGTCGGCTTCGAGATGCCCGAGTACGTCGTGCAGCGTCTGCGCCGCGAGTTCGGCGTCGAGCCGGTGCGCGCCGATGCGCGCCGCCTCGGGCACCTGGCCGAGAGCAGCGATGCCGTCTACCTGACGCCGCAGAAGCCGCACCAGCTGTCGCTCTTCACCGATGCCCGGGGTTGGGAGGTGCAGAGCGTCGACGCGGTCTACATGACGCGACCCCAGACGGAGCGCTACGTGAAGGGGGACAGCTCGGTGGACGACTACCTGCGCCTCGAGAAGCGCTCGATGAGCGCCGAGTCGTTGCGCGACGCGGTGGTGATGCACCCCTTGCCGCGGCGCGATGAGATCAGCTCGGAGATCGACGCGGATCCGCGCAGCATCTACTTCAAGCAGGCCGCCCGCGGCGTCCCGATCCGCATGGCGATCCTGGGGCTCCTGACGGAGCAGCTGACCTGGAACGCGGAGCCGCCGAGCCAGGCGCAGCCCGCGACGGAGACCTGGCCAGTCCCCGCCGGAGGCAACCCCTGCCCCAATCCGACTTGCATCAGCCGCACCGAAGAGCGGCACGCGGCGCCCTGCTTCCGGTTCATCGCGCGCTCGCCCCTGCAGGCCCAGTGCGGCTACTGCTCACGGGTCCTGGCCTTCGACTGGGTCGGGTGCTCGTCGACGCGCATGTATCACCCGCCCGACGCGGCCGCCCTGCGCCAGGTGCGGCCCGACCACTTCGTCTTCCTGCGCGATGAAGACGACTGCCGCAAGCTCGGGTACCAGGCGGCGCGGGTGGCGGGGATGCGCTCGCGCTGACGCCCTTGGCCGGCGGCCGCGCTCCGTCGCCCGTCTCCGCCGGTTGACTGTGCGGTATCGCTCGGAAGTCCTCGAAGGGCGCCCTCACGGGTCCTTCGGCGGCCGAGCCGGTCGGGAGCCCCGGTCAGGGGTAAGTCAGGCAATCCAGGGGGCTTGTGTCTGCGTAAGGTATCCTCCAGGGGGACGGCACGGAGTTTGTGGACCACACAGCGACGATCCCGGTCGACGCGGCGCCGAGAACCATTCCCCGAGCCCCCGGGGCTCCTGCTCTCGCACCGTCTTCGACGCCGCTTGACCGGACCCCATCCTTCAAAGAACAATGACCCGAGCAGCGTGCCGACCCAGCTCCCGCTCCAACCGCCTCGGCGGCCCTGGACCGGGTGTCGTCTCCGGACGACGGGGGGCTGGCCCCTGTTCCCCCCCGCGCCTGGCACACCTCTACGCGCCCGCAGGCAAGCCCATGAAACAGTCCATCCATTCGCTCGCACCCGCCCTCTTCAGGGGCGCAGTTCTCCTGGGTCTCGCGCTCGCCCTCGGGCAAGCGACAGGCTGCAGCTCCTCAGGGTCGCCCAATGACCAGGGCACCCAAGGTGCGGTGCTGACCAAGTCCGATGGATCCCCGTTCTTCAGCGCGATCCACCGCGGTGGCAACGCCCAGGAGATCCTGCTGAACCGCTTGGTGTGGGGCCGTCTCGTGAACGTCTTCGGGCTGGATGGCCCGGTCGATGCGAACATCGTCCTGGGCGTCGGGGAGACGCTGGAGGAGGACGTCTCGCGCGTGCCGGTCATGAGCGACTTCGTGATCGGCGGCAGCCTCGCGTCGATCCTGGGGGACCTGCGCATCGAGCGTAACCCCGTCACGGGGCAGGAGGCCCTGGTGGTCCTGCGCAACGTGAACGACCGCCGCCCCGGGGCCGGGCGCGA
The DNA here is from genome assembly GCA_021776885.1 of Planctomycetota bacterium. GTDB lineage: Bacteria > Planctomycetota > UBA1135 > UBA1135 > JAJFFA01. Next base: position 1,178 of record JAJFFA010000412.1, on the reverse strand, counting down.
TCAGTTCTTCAGCCTGCTGGTTCAGGCCGAGCAGAACCTGACGACGATCCTCGACCAGGGCAGCGGGTCGAGCATCTTCACGATGATCCCGCGCAACGCGGCCGTCGTCGTCCACACCAACGACCTGCTCGATCCGGACTTCGTCTCGGCCGAGACGGTGCGGGTGACGGCTGGGGTACCGGCCATCACGCCCTTCGAGGCGCGCGTGATCGTCGACCCGAACCACGGCGGTCTCGTGAACGGCGTCTACTACTCGACGCGCGTGATCATCGATACGACGATCTCGGAGATCGAAGCCTTCAGCACGGATCCGCCGCTCGAGGTCAACGGCATCGGTCTGCCTGCCAGCGTCAGCGTCAACCTGTCCAACCTGCGGATCGCGATCCCGACCGTGCGCTTCAACCCGCTGGGCCAGGAGATCGTGCTGCAGAACCTCTCCGGGCACGCCCTCTCGGGCGACTCCGACAAGAACGGCACGGTCGACCTGACCCTGCCCACGCTGCCCGTCGTGCGCGCCGCGCGCTCGGGTGGCAGCTCGGACGTGACCGCCGACCCGTTCAACGGCTTCCTGCCGGACAACGATGCGCCGCTCATCGTCGGTACCCAGCCCGTCATGGTCACGGCGATCACGCCCGAGGAGGAGCCCGGCGTCAACGACGACCCGGAGCTGTTCCGGATCGACATGACCTTCGCCTCCCTGGCCTGCGCCCAGACCCCCGAGCAGGGCGACATCCTGCGCCAGCCGGGGATCTTCGCGGAGGTCGTCGAGGAGCCGCTGCCCCAGTCCCAGGGCATGGTGACCAGCTTGCTCGTGCGCCTGATCCTGTTCCCGGACGCCTTCGACTCGGCCGAGGATTGGCTCAACGTCGCCCTCTCTTCGAGCGACTTCCTGTCCACCTACGACTCGCTCCTGGACGGCGGCAAGGAAGAGTGCTTCGTGCGCATCACCCCGACGCCGGCCGGCTTCCCGGAGAATCAGGCCTCTGGCCTGCGCACGAACTCGAAGCTGACCCTGCGCTTCAACGAGCCGATGGACCCGACCTCGCTGACGGCCTTCGACTCGATGACCCTGACGCGCCTGCCCACGCCGCAGAACAACAGCCAGTACGTGGTCGGCTCCCTCGACCAGACGATGGACCTGCAGGAGTTCACCTTCGACCCGAACTTCCCCCTGGCGC
>JAJFFA010000411.1 GCA_021776885.1 Planctomycetota bacterium | reverse complement strand
CCCCCAACCTCGTGGGTCGCTCGTGTGGCGTCGAGCCAGGCCTGGAGCTGGTAGGCGTGGCGCAGGGGGTGCATCACCGCGTGTTCGAGCATCGCGTCGACGGAGTAGTCGACGCCCCAGCTCGACGGCCCGTGGACGCCGTCGGTCTGGGCGTGCTCGACGCTGGCCAAGGGCTGCCTCCAGCTGTCGTCGCACCGATGCTCTAGATGCTCGAGGAGCTCGAGAAACGGATCCGCGGCTTCGACTAGGAGATCGAACGTCTGTTCGAGGAGCAACATTCCGCAACGCGTGTCCTGCGCCAGGTGAGGGGCGTCGGCCCAGTCCTGGCCTTGGCCTACGTCGCGACGATCGAGAGTCCCGCCCGCTTCGCGTCGTCTCGAACGGTGGGGAACCATGTCGGGCTGGCTCCCGCGCAGTACGCCTTGAGCCTCGAGCTCGAACCACGAAAGGCAGTCCAGACCGCTTGGACACCCTCATGCACCCGAGCCAAGAGCTCGATCAGAGTGCGAGCAGACGCTTGCGGGTATGAGACACCTTCTGACAGCGTTGCCAAGGCGACCATGAAGAAGGAAAACCACACCCTTGACTGGAAGGGCCTTCTCACAGAGGCCTGCTAGCAGGCTCGATTCTCCCCTGTTGCGGGCGCCCCATGCGGGTTCAGAACAGCCCCGAAAACAAGGCGAGCCCGGCGTACCCAGGGGCACGCCGGGCTCACCGGGCTGTGGTCTCGAGGGCCGGACGCCTACTGGCGGCGCGGCTTGTCGATGTCGTTGGCGGCGTTCTTCGGAGTCCGCAGGGAGTCCAGGAAGATCAGGACCGAGCGCTTGTCGTCCTCGCTCAGACCGTCGAAGGCATCGCGGGCAGTTTGACCCTCGCCACCGTGGGCCAGGATCGCGTCACGCAGGGTCAGCGCGCGGCCGTCGTGCAGGTAGGGCGCCGTGTCGCCGACGCCCCACAGGCGCGGGGTGATGAAGAACGGGTCCACGTCCGGGTTGCCCGTCGTCTCCGACAGGTCGGGCCCCATGTTGTGGCGCTTGAGGTCGGAGAACAGCGCGACCGTCACGCCGCCCTGGTTGTTGGGCTTGAAGTTGGCGCTGGTGGTCAGGTCCGCGGTGTAGAAGACGTTGGCGAAGGGGTCCTCGAACACCTCCGGGAAGGCTACGGGCAGGTCCCTGGTCATGGTGTCGAACGCCGGCGTGTGGCAGTCGGCGCAGCCGATCAGGCTGAAGGTCTGGCGACCCATGGCCGCGACCGGGCTCGGGGACTCGCGCGGGCGGTCCAGGTTCACGGCGAAGATGTGCATGGTCGAGAGCTCACCGATGGTGACCTCGTTCACGACGCCGTCACCGTCCGCGTCCACACCCGTTCCAACCAGCTCCTCGGCCTGCATGCCCATGTGGAACTGCAGCGCGCCGATGTCGAACTGGCGCACCGACGTGAACTCGCCCTTGCGGCCGAAGGGGCGGATGGCGAGGTCGTCGTCGACGCCCTCGACGTTGGACGTGTCGAACTCGTCCGCGATGTCGTCGTAGGAGATCGTACCGAACGAAATGCCCTTGGCCACGAGCGGCACGACCGTGTTCGGGTTGGCCTGCGCCATGGCCTTCTGGGCCTGCAGCTCGACGGTCATCTCCTTGCCGGCCAGCTCGACGCCGCCGGCGCCGAACAGGAACGGCGGGTTGATCAGGCGTCCGTTGACGTTGGCGATCTCGTCACCGTCGGCGTCGGCGATGTCGAATTCGGTCACGCCAGGGAAGGCGGAGGCGGAGATGCCCCCGACGCCGGCCAGGCCGAGGGTGGGCGGGAGCGTGGCATTGCTCAGGACGCCGTGGCACTCCTGGCAGGTCTGGCTGTCGATGCCGTTGACGCGCAGCCAGGTGCCGTTGGTGGTCGGGCGGCCGCCAAACTCGGCGGGGTTGCCGGCGTTGACCGGCCCGTCGCCGTGGCCGTCCTGCTTGTTGAAGCTGACGGTGAACATCTCGAGCCCGCGCCGACGCAGGTCACGCTCGGAGAAGGCCCCGGCCTCGATGTCTACCTGGGTCATGCGCGGACGCGGAATCGCCGGCCCGTCGATCGGACCCCGAACTCCGGTCCCGGGAGCGTTCTGACCCACGGCGGGGGCCGCGAGGGCGGCTCCGAGAACCAGGGTGACTAGTGAGTATTTCATGGCAGCGCTTGCTCCTCTGTCTACTGCGGTGAGAGGCCGGCGATCGGCAGATCGAGAGCCCGAAAGATGGCGCTGAATCTAGCACGGGGGCGAAGATCCATGTTGCTCGGGATCGCTGGGGCGGGCTCTAGCGCGCTCCACCCAGGTCCAGCACGAAGGCGTTGCGCACCGACACAGCCACGTCGATCGTGACGTGGGGCGATCCGTAACGCTGAAAGCCCAGAAAACCGGTGGGCACACGCTCGGCGAAGGGCGGCTGGGCGGACTCGAGCGCGAAGGTGTCGACGTCGTAGAGGGTGTGTCCGTTGAGCGCCACCGCGATCCGTGACCCGCGATAAACGACCTCGTACGTATTCCACTCTCCGATGGGCTTCAGCGCGCCCTCGACCCCCGGCGCGACGGCCGCGTAGAGCCCGCCGGATTTCTGGTAAGGGCGCAGAGTCGACTGGGTGACCTCCTCCCAGTTGAAGTCGTCGAGCATCTGGATCTCGCAACCCGAGTAGGCCGGATCCGTGCCGTCCCGCGCGCCGCGCAGGAACAACCCGCCGTTGGCCATGCGCGCCAGCTTGAAGTCGAGACGCAGACAGAAGTCGCGGTAGTCGCGCTCGGTGATCACGTGCCCCGATCCACCCTTGGCGGGGATGGTCAGCACGCGCTCTTTGACCTTGTAGCCTTCACTGGGTCCGACGAAGTCGAGGCCTGCGAGCCCGGCCTCGTCGAAGAGCGGCTCCCAACCGGCGGCGCGCCCCGCTTCGGTCAGCTCGACGCGCTCCGACCCCTCGAACCAGCCGGCGTCGAAGGGCGACAGCTCGCGGATGTAGACGTTCTTGAAGCGCGCCGCGTTCTCGGGCGGGTCGTCCCGGGCCCCGTGCACCTGCACGCCGATGCGTCCACGCGGAGCGTAGCCCGGTGTGTCCTCGGGCAGGGCGTGGTCCATGACGAGCTCGCCGTTGAGCCAGACCTCGATGCGCATGTCGAAGCCCGTGCAGCGCACGCGATAGTGGTTCCAGGACCCGGGCTCGAGCTTCGTCTCGGTGTTGTGGGCCAGGAAACCGTCGGCGTAGATGGCGGCGATCTCCCCACCGGGTCGGTCGTCGAGGGTCACCTGCGCGCCCTTGCCGCCCTGGTCGCGGGGCACCATGCGCAGGAAGATGCCTGAGTCGAAGGGCGTGTCGACCTGGGCCTCCAGCTCGAGCTCGAAGCTGGAGAACTCTTCCTCTGTATAGAGCAGCCCGCCCTCTCCGTTCGGTCCCATGCGACCGGTGATGGCCCCGTCCTCGACCGTCCACGCGGCGTCGCCGTCGTAGCGCCCGCCCTGCTCGGTCCAGCCGGCGAGGGTCTCGCCGTCGAAGAGCGAGCGCATCCCGGGGTCCTGGGTCACGAGGCGCGCGCCCGGGACGCGGGCCACGAGGGCGCGGCCCGCGCCCTTCCCCAGCACGCTCACGGCCGAAGCCAGGGCGTCCGCCGTGGCGCCGTCGGAGGCGACCACCGTCGCACACACGTGCCCCTGC
>JAJFFA010000042.1 GCA_021776885.1 Planctomycetota bacterium | reverse complement strand
CGTTCAGGACCACGGCGATCTGTCCCGTATTGAACTGGTGCGAGACGACCAGGTCCGGGAACCCGTCCCCGTTCAAGTCGCCGCTGGCGAACTCCTTCGCGAAGCGACCCTGCTCGAAGGTCGACACGGGGTAGGAGCGCGCGGCGTCGAAGCCGGAGGCCTGGGAGGCCCGGGCCAGGGGCACGAGGGCGACGGCGAGGAGTCCTGAAGTGACGGGGTTCATCTCGGTCCTGGTTCAGTTCTGGGGGGGTAGCGTGGGCACGCCAGCGGGAAGAGCAAAGGCCGTGCCGCTGGCACACGACGTACCTGCGAGGGGCTTCTGGGCGCTCGGTCCAGTTTCTGGACGCTGGCGTGCGCTATCGAGACACTCCACGGCCCCCTACTCGCGCCCATCCGGGTGGCAGGCGTAGCACGCCGGCGTCGAGTACAGGTAGCCCTCGACGTCGTCGTGTTCGTCATCCATGTCCCGACGGGTATGGGCATGGCAATCGGTGCAGGTGAAGGTGCTGAAGCTGGCCGTGTGGCAGTCCGTGCACGAGAGCTGGCCGTGGGGCCCCGCGAGGGGCAGCCCGGGGTGCGAGAACCCGGGTCCGTCCCAGCGCGTCGGCACGTGGCAGCGCTCACAGCGATCGACGAAGCCGGCGCTCAGGTGATCGGGCATGCGGGTGCGCGCCAGGTCATCACGGTGGCACGTGACGCAGTCCGGATCGGCACGGGTGAAGTTGCCCACCTCCGCCCCGATGTGGCAGCGAAAGCAGGCCGTCGCCGCGTGCGAGCCGACCAGGGGGAAGCGCGTCCGCGCGTGGCGCTCGATGGCCCCGCGGGCACGCCAGTCGCTCTGCCCGTGACAGGAGAGGCAGTCGTCCCCGAGCTGGCCGCGGTGCACGTCCACATGGCAGCCCGCGCAGCCGCGCTCGGCGAAGCTCGCCGGCGAACCGCGGTCGTTGTGGCAGCGCAGACACTCCGCCTCGGCGTGGGCGCCGACCAGCGCCATCCCGGTCACACCGGCATGGTCGAACTCGAAGTCGTCGACGATCGTCCTCCAGTCGCTACCCTCGTGGCACAGGCGGCAGTCCGCCGGGAACTTCTCGTGCCGCACGACGGGCCCACGCTCCGCCCACCAGCCCTGGACCGGCGTCCGGGGACGCTCGGAGATGCAGGCCAGGAACGGCAGCGCCACCCAGGCCATCAGGATCAGCGCCCGTCTTGCTCTCGTTGCCACGATCAGAAGCTCCTCGTGAGGTGGAAGCCGAAGGTCTGGGCATCGAGCTGATCGCCCAGCCGCAGGTCCGAGTACAGCGCGAGCCGCCAGGCCTCGCCAATGAGCAGGTCCCAGGAGCTGCGCAGCGCCCCCTGGTAGAGCTGCGCATGCTCGCCGAAGCGCCGCAAGAACTCCTGGTTCGCCAGCTCCAGGTCGAAGCGCAGGCCACCGCGCCCCACGTTCCACAGGGTCCCGAGGCGGACGCCAACCGCCTCGCTGCCCTCCTGACGCGTTCCGAAGCCCGCCAGGGACACCTCGCCGCTCCAGAAGAGGTCCGGGAAGGCCAGGCGCAGCTCTCCGCTGCCACCCTGGGCGTCCTCGTCACTCCAGCGCTGGACGTGGGCCGAGAGACGCACCTGATCCCCGAGATCGGTCCAGCCGTCCACTCCAGTACGCGTGACCCGGTCGCCGACGAGCTCCGCGTCGCTCGGCAAGGGAAACTCGAAGCGGCGCAGCAGGGGGAACGACTGCTGCGATGCGAACAGCGCCAGGCCGCTCGCGCGCCCCAGCCGGCGCGAGAGGCGCAGGTTGGCCTGGGTCAGCTCGGAGCTGCCCTCCGCCAGGGTGTCTGTGCTGTCGTACAGGTCGAGCCAGAAGCCCCCGCTGAGGGTCGTGCGCGGGTCCGGGCTCCAGCGCGCGCGAGCGACGACCAGGTCGCGGTCGGCGCTGCCGTCGTGCCAGGTCTTCTGGTAGCCCAGGGCCAGGGCGGGCCGCGCCTCGCCGAAGGATCCGACCCAGTACGCCGCGGCGGACAGGTCCTTGCCCGTGGACATCGAGTCGGTGGGCTCGGGCAGGGCCCCGACACTCGCGCCCAGGCGCTGCCCGCCCGGGCTGCGCCAGGTGAAGTCGACCCCGTCGAGGACTCCGAACTCGGGGAAGTCCTGGCTCACGAAGCGGCCGAACTCGAGGCGGCGCTGTCGTTCGCGCGTGCCGCCGACGGCGTAGGAGAGACGCTCGATGCGCAGTCGACTCGAGGACTCGTCCTGGCCCTCGTCGTCGCTGTCCGCGGCGCGCTGTGAGAACTCCAGGTTGGCCTCGAGCTGGCCCGGATGGTCGAGGGGGTTCTCCAGGGAGAACTGCGTGCCCAGGCGCAGCGAGCTGTAGCTGCGGCTTCCGTTCGACTCGTCGCGGGTGTAGAAGCCGCGCCACCAGGTGCGTCCGCTGAGGCTGGTTGGACGGCTCGAGGAGCCCTCCTCGTAGCCGGCGAGCAGGGGCATGTCCGCGGACCACTCCTGCGGCGCGTCACTCCAGAGCGGCCGCTCGGGCAGGGTTCCCCCGTCCGCAGCCTGAGGCGCGGGGCGCGCGGCGGGCACGAAGCACTCACCGACGCTGCCCGGGACGACGTGCAGCGGCTCGAGGTCCAGGTCGACCCGCGCGCTGCTCGACGAGAGCGCCCCCACGCTGCCCTGCTCCACGGGCGCACCCGCCCCGGCGGGCGTCAGGAAGCGCACGGTGTCCCCCAGGGCGAGACCCAGCTGGCTGCCGCCGTCGACGTAGGCCGCGCGGCCGAGGACCGCGCTGACGCGCACCTCGACGCGCACCAGCTCGGGCTCCTGGCCCATGGCTGCTGCGGCCAGGAGTGCAGCCGCCAGCAGCAGCCCGTTGAAGCCGCTCCGCGCCCTCATCGCACACCTCCCCCGCCCGCAGCCCTGCCTTCAGGAGTCCCGCCCGGACGCCCGTGGCACTCGACGCAGGTGCGCCCCAGGGGGCGGAAGCGAACGACGGAGCCCCCCTCGGCCAGGGGCCAGGGTCGGTGGCAGGCCGCGCACTCGAGGCTCGCGTGGATCTCGTCCAGCGCGAAGCGGCTGTCCCGTTCGTGGTCGAAGACGAGGGCTCCGAAGTCCGTCGCCGCACTGTGGCACGCGGCACAGTCAGTGCGCCCCGCGCGGGCGAACTGGCCCGCGTGGGGATCGGTGTGGCAGTCCGCGCAGCGGCCCCCGGGAAGCGGCAGCCTGCCTCGCTGCGCAGCGTCGAGGGGAGCAGGGCCGTGGCAAGCGCTGCAGGCCAGGCTGGCGTGGGCGCCGTCCAGGGCGAAGCGCGTGTCGCGCGTGTGCTCGAAGCTCCCGGGCAGCAGCAAGTCGAAGCGGCTCGGCGTGTGGCACGCAGCGCAGTCGCGCGGCGGCGTGCCCGCGCCGACGAGCCGCTCTCCGTGGGGGTCCTCGTGGCACCCCCCGCAGGCCGTGGGAGTGCCGGCGAAGACCGGCACCGAAGCGCCCGGGCCGAAGCCCTCATGGCAGGCCTCACAGGACAACGCCGCGTGGGCCCCCTCGAGGGGCAGGCCCGTCGTGGCATGGGCGCTGAAGTCGAAGCTGGACGGCCGGAAGGCCTGAGTCCCGTGGCACTCCTGGCACGACGCGCCGGATTCGGGCGCCGCGTGAGGTTCGGGCGCCGCGTGAGGGTCGGGCGCCGCGTGAGGGTCGGGCGCCGCGTGGGGGTCGGCGTGGCAGGCCGAGCACTGCGCGGCCGTTCCCACGAAGCGCCGCGGACCTTCGCCGTGGGGCCGCGCGTGGCACGCAGCACAGGCCGCGCTGACGTGCGCCCCATCCAGGGCAAAGTTCGAGCGCGCGTGGCGCTCGAGGCTGAACGTGCTGGGCACGAAGGCCTCGCCCGTGTGGCAGTCGGCGCAGCGCAACCCTGCGCTGAACTGTCCGCCATGGGGATCGCTGTGGCAGGCCGCACAGTCCTCGGCGGAGCGGCCCGGAAAGCGTGCGGCATAGGTCGCGCTCCCCGGCTCCCGCCAGGGCAGTGAGTCCGGTCCGCCGTCCGCGCCAGCCGGCGCATGGCAGGCGGCGCAGGCGAGCCCGGCGTGGGGACCCTCCAGCGCGAACCCCGTCCAGGCGTGGGCGGCGGGCGAGGTGCGCGCCGAGGCCATTCCGCGGTCGGTCACGGCATGACACTCGCTGCAGCTCGACAGGCTCTCGGCGTGGGGGGACGCGTGGCAGTCGGCGCAGTCCCGGGCGCCCAGGAGCTCGAACGAGCGCGTGGCGGACTCGACGCCGCGCCCACTCCCCGGCGCGTGGCACGCGACGCAGGTCAGGCCGGCGTGGCTTCCGCCCAGGGGGGAAACCCGGCTGTGGACGAACTCCGCCACCCGCGCGAAGGGCTGCTCCTGGCCGTGACACGCAGAGCAGTCGCCCAGCTCGCCCCCGTGGGGGTCGTCGTGGCAGGTGCTGCAGGCGCTGCTCAGGCCCAGGAAGCGCCGCGCGCCGCGGGGCAGAAGCTCCTCGAAGGCGTGCTCGTGGCACTCGGCGCAGGAGAGCTGCGGGTGCACTCCGCCCAGGTCGAAGGCCAGGCCCGCGTGGTCGAAGCGCGCCGGGTCCGGGATCCCCGCCAGGGCAAAGGACAGGTCGTCGACCAGCCCACGCTCGTCGCCGTGGTGCTCGCTGTGGCAGAGGCCGCAGTCGGCCAGGCCGGGGAGCGCGCCGTGCAGGCCGCTCCCGGCGCGGGCCTGGGTCCCGATCTCGCCATGGCAGGTGCTGCACGCCGCCAGCATCGAGCTGGACGGGCCCCCGTGGCAGGCCGCGCAGTCCTCCGGCCCCCCGAGCTGAGCCTCGCGGTGCGTGCGCGTCAGGGGACCCGGAGTCGTGCGCGGCAGGTCCCGGACGACGAGGGTCGTGACCAGGACCAGGGCGAAGGCCGTCGTCCAGAGCAGGCGCCGGTCGGGAGCTTTCACCCGAGCTCTCCCATGCGCGCATAGCGCAGCCCCGCCACCACGTGGACGACCACCAGGAGGACCATCCCCAGGGCGGTCCAGCGGTGGATCCAGCGCCAGGTCCCGAGCAGGGCGCGCAGCTCGTCGAAGTGCGCGGCCATGAACGCGGCGCGGTGCGCGCGGCGCGCGAGCACCGCGAGCCCCTCGATCTCACCCGCGCTGCGGCCCGCGGCCCGCGCCTGGGCGCGCAGGCGCAGCAAGGCCCGGCGCAGGGCGCCCTGGGCGCGCACCAGGCCGAGCACGCGCGCGGGCAACGAGCGGCCGAGGGCGGCGCCCTCGATCAGGCTCTCGACCTCGGCCTGGATGCGCTGGCCCAGCTCGCGGTCTTCCTGCTCCCAGGCGGCCGAGAGCGCCCCGACCTGGGTCAGGACCTCGTCCAGCTCGAGCTCGCGGCCGTTCGCGGCCCGGGGCACGAAGGCGTACAGGTAGCGACCGATCACCCCGGAGACGACCAGCACGGCCAGGGCGGCCAGGGCGTGGCCGCCGACCGTGTCGCGCGGCGCCATGGCCGAGTGCAGCAGCGCCAGGACCAGCGCGAGCAGCCCCGTCGCCACGTGCGAGGTCATCCAGGCGCCCAGGGAGCCCAGTCGCAACGGAAAGCGGGGCGCGCGGCGCAGCAGGTAGGACAGGTTCGCTGCCACGAGTCCCGCCGCGAGGACGCCGAAGGCGAGCCCGAGGACTCCAGCGGGGCGCAGCAGCTCGTGGTGCGCCGCCCCCGGTCGCTCGGCCAGGGCCAGGGAGTAGTAGTCGCGCCGCAGGTAGAGCCAGACGAGGGCGGCGGCGATCAGGGACGAGGCGACCGTGAGGGCGCGCACGAGCCCCGAGCGCGCGCTCGCCGCCTCGGCCGCGGGCGGGCGATCGCCAGGATCGAAGGAGACCCCGGCGGCCTCGAGCAAGGGAAACGGAGGCAGGCCACCGACCAGTACGAAGACGTCGTCGTTCTCCAGCTCGACGCTGCGGGTCCCCTGCGCCCCGTCACACTCGAGCACGACGCGCTCCGGGTCGATGCGCAGGACTCGGCTCGAGAGCAGGAGCTGCAGCCGGCCCTCGGCGCTGGCCGCCTCCAGGCGCGCCGCGTTGCGCGGCTTGATGCGCGCGAAGGCGTCGCGACGGTAGGAGAGGTGCACCGTGTTCCCCGACTGCTCCGCCAGCCCCAGGGCCGCCTCGACCGCGCTGTCCCCGCCGCCGACCACGAGCACGCGCCGCCCCTGGAACGAGGCCGCGTCGAGCAGGCCGTAGGACACCTTGGTCAGCTCCTCGCCCGGGACGTCGAGCTTGCGCGGCGTTCCCCGGCGGCCCAGGGCCAGGCAGACGTGCCGCGCCACGACCTCGCCCGCGTCGGTCTCGACGTGCAACAGCCCGTCCTGCGCCCGCCGCAGGCCCAGGCAGACGACGCCCGCGCGCAGGGGCAGCTGCTCGTCGCGCACGATGCGTTGCCAGAGCTCCATCAGCTCCTCCTTCGAGTAGCTGCTCTGCTTCATGCGCCCCACGCGGGGCAGGTCGACGGGCTGGGTCATGACCAGCTTGCGGCGCGGGTACTTGGCCACCGTGCCGCCCACGCCTTCCTGGTCGAGCCACTCGAAGTCGAGCCCGTGGGTCTTGGCTTCGAGGGCACAGGCGAGCCCGGCGGGTCCCGCGCCGACGATGCACAGGTCGAGCGCCGCCGGCTCCGGCGCCGGCGTGCCCGCCACGCGCACGCGACGGGCGACCTCCGACGCCACCTGGGTCCCGTGGGCGATCGCCGTACGGATCAGGGCGAACCCGGTCAGCTCCCCGGCCAGGAACAGCCCGGGCACCTGGGGCGACTCGTGCCGCTCGTCGAGCGCCGGTAGGTCGCGGCGCTGCGCCAGGTCCGCCAGGCTGACGCTGATCGCCCCCGTCGGACACTCCTCCGCACAGCGCCCGTGGCCCACGCAGCGCGCGCCGTGGACGACGAGCGCCTGCCCGTGGACCAGCTCGAGCACGCCCTCCTCCGGACAGGCGCGGACGCAGGTCCCGCAGCCCAGGCAACGCGCGAGGTCGACGTTCGGGAACTGCAGCCGTGCGGCGTGGCTGCCCTGGCTACGCGCCCGACGGCGCTCGGCGGCGCTCGCCGCGGAGCCTCGACGCTCGAGGTTCCAGCGGATCGAGGCACACAGCGCCAGCCCGACGAGCGCCAGGGCGCCGAACAACAGGCCGAAGGTCACGTGCGCCGTTCCTTTGTCGAGAGCGAGAGCGAGGAGCGCGAGAGGCGCGCTCAGTCGCAGAAGGTTACCGCAAGCCCGTCGGACATCCCGAAACCCGTTCCGTCGGGGTGGCTGGCGTCCCGATAGAAGAGCTGGTACCAGCGCGTTCGACCGACCCAGTCGGCGGGGACGTCCACGGAGCGCGCCCCCGCGCCGTTCGCGTCGCTGAAGAAGACCGGCGTGCGTCGCAGGGGGAAGGCGAGGCAGCGCGTGCCGCCCAGGAAGGGAGCCGCCGCGGGCCCCGTCTCCGAGTACACGAGCAGGCTGGCCGCCCCCGGAAGGGCGCCCTGCAAGGCCACCGAGAACCCCGCGCCCGAGGCACTGGGCTCACCCACCCCGAATAGGTTGCAGGCTCCCCCGGCCGAGTTGACCTTGGGCACGCAGTAGGCGCTGGGCGCGGGACAGTCGGGCAGGGCTTCGCGGCCCCACACCCCGACGTCGAAGATGCCCCCGAGCCAGCCCTTCTCCGGCCCGGCGAAGGCCACCGTGCGCAGGGCCGCCCCCGCGGGTACGGCCAGGGACTCGACCGTCCAGGTCAGGCCACCGTCCGAGCTGCGCGCCACGAAGCCCCCGTCCCCCACGACCCAGAGCTGGTCCTGATCCACCACGGAGAGGCCGTGCAGGTCGCCGGGTGCCGCCGCCAGGTTCGAGAGCGTCCAGGTCGCGCCGCCGTCGGTCGTCTTGCGCAGGCTTCCCGCCTCCCCCACCAGCCAACCGACCTGGGCCGTGGCGAAGCCCACGTCGTAGGCCGTCTCCGCCGCGGGCACGGTCAACAGGTGCGTCCAGCTGGCCCCGCCGTCGTCGGTGCGGAAGACCTGGCTGCCGGCGACCCAGCCGCGCTGGGTGTCGACGAAGTCCATGCCGTAATACGTCCCGAAGGGCTGCAGGGTGACCGAGGGCCAGTTCTGGCCGCCGTCGGTGGTGCGCCACACGAAGGTGCTGCCGGTCACCAGGGCCGTGTTCGCGTCCAGGGTCTCCACGTCGAGGAAGTCGACCATCAGGCCGTACGAGACCGTGTTCCAGGACAGGCCGCCGTCGTGGGTCACCGCCATGCTGGGGAAGAAGGCCTGGCGCTTGCCGCAGGCATAGCCGTTCAGGGCATCGACGAAGCTGACGTCGAACCACTGGAAGTTCACCCCCGCCGAGACCGGCGTCCAGTTCGCGCCGCCGTCCGTGGTGCGCAAGATCTCGTCGTCGGTCGTCGCGGCCCAGGCGTGATCCTCGTCGACACTCGAGAGCCCGTAGACGGTGGGCAGCGAGACCGGCGTGCCCCCCGCGACCCGGCTCCAGCTGGCGCCTCCGTCCTGGCTGGCGAAGACCCGCCCGTCGACGCCGACGGAGTAGCCGCCGAAGAAGTCGGCGAAGGCCAGGGCGGCGAGGTCGGTGCCTTCGCCGCCGGGCGCGCTGCTCCACGAGGCGCCTGCGTCGCTGGTCGAGAGCAGGGCGCCGCCCCGGCCGCAGGCCCAGCCGCGCTGGGCGGTGAGGAAGAAGACGTCGGTCAGCGCGCTGTTCGTCGGGGTGGCCTGGGGCGACCAGGTCAGCCCCCCGTCCTGCGTGTGCAGCAGCCGCGACCCGGCGGTCAGCCACCCGTGCTGCCCGTCGACGAACCACAGCGCCCCCAGGTCCTGCCCGCTGCCCGCGTCGCGCGGCGTCCAGTTCGCGCCGCCGTCCGTGGTCGAGAAGAGCGCGCCCGCCGCACCGCTGGTCCAAGCCAGCCCCGCTCCGAGGCACTGCACGTCGAGCAGCTCGGGAGACCCGGGCAGCGGGCCGCGGTCGACCCAGGTCAGGCCTGCGTCGACGCTGAACAGGACGCGGTCGTCCTGGGTCACGGCCGCTGCGTTCTGCGGGTCGTCGAAGGAGAGCGCGCGCACCCCCGCCGTATGGACCTGCTCCCAGGTCTGGCCGGCGTCCGTCGTGCGCCAGATGCCGTCCCCGGCGGCCCAGCCCAGGGATCCCGAGGCGAACTCCACGGCCTCGAGCTGGCTGGCCCCCGTGGCCACGTCGCTCCAGTTCACGCCCCCGTCCACGGTGTGACGCAGGGTCCCGTCCGCCAGGGCGACCCAGACGTCGAAGGCCGCCAGGACCGCCACGTCACGGGCGTCGGGGAGTTGCGGCGGGTACTGCTGCGTCCAGCGCTGCGCGCGGGCAGAGACGGGAAGCAGGGCGAGGATCAGGGCGGTGAGGAGAGGGGTGCGCATGGTCGCTGGGGGGTCGAGGGCCGCGAGAACGCGCCGAACGAGTCAATTCCCGTTCCAGCGCCTGGGCCGGGCCTGGGGCCCCCTGGGGCCACCCGAAGACCCCTGCGACCACCCGGACCGTCCAGATTCCCGATCCGATTCCAGGATCTGGACGGGGGGCGCTCCGGACTCCCGCGTCCGGCGCCGAGGCGCCGTGGCCCGGTCCTTGCAGAGCCACCTGCGCCACTCTCTCCAACCCCGATCCCCCCATGCGCCAGCTCTCCACCCCCAGCCTCGCCCTCGCCCTCGCCTTCGTGCTGTCGGCCCCCGCCCCGGCCGCGCAGATGACCAGCGCCGGCGTCCTGTCCGGCGCCCTGACCCCCGGCTACAGCCCGGGGGATCAGGAGCTACCGGCCGTCGCGAAGGGGGACGACGTGTACCTCGTCGTGTGGGAGGACAACCGCTCGTCGAAGGGCGGCTTCGTCAAGCCGCCCAACGGCCTGCACCCCAACCGCGACATCTACGCGGCACGCCTCGACCTCGACGGCAACCTGCTCGACAGCGTTCCGATCGTGGTCAACCAGGCGCCCTTCCATCAGACCGAGCCCCGGGTGGCGTGGAACGGCGAGAACTTCCTGGTCGTCTGGGAGTCGTCGCGCACGACCCAGTCCTACGTCACCGACGGCATCTACGCGGCGCGCGTCTCCCCCCCCGGCGTGGGGCTCGACGCCCCGGCCATCGTGATCGAGGACGGAGACGACTTCGACGAGCGCTGGCCGATCGTGGCCAGCGACGGCTTTCAGTGGCTCGTCGTCTACAACGACTACGTGCAGGGCCAGCCCTCCGAGACCCTCGACGGCGCCCTGGTGCACCCCTCCGGGTTCGTGACCCAGAAGCGCACGATCTTCTCCTACGCCCAGGGGCAACAGCCGGTCAACGTCGACCTGGCCTGGGCCGTCGACCGCTACTGCATCGTCTACGAGCGTGGCTACAGCGGATCGTACGCGCGCTTCGTCGGAGCGGACATGCAGCCCCTGGCCCCGCAGATGGTCCTCAGCACCTCGCGCCTCAAGCCCGAGGTGGCCTCGAACGGGTCCGACTTCTTCGCCACCTTCAGCGGCGCTCTCGGTACGCCGATCTCGCGTACGGGCACGGTGGCCATCCCCGGTGGCGCCTCCTACGTCGGCGGCGGCGCGGCCTACGGACCCGAGACGGACGTGTCCTGGGACGGCTCGAACTGGGTCGTGGCCTTCTCCGATCTGGGTCTCGGCGGCGCGAACGACACCCTCTACCTGTCCCACGTCGACAGCGCGGGCAACCTGCTGGCGGGCAGCCCGACGACGCTCGCCGCGACCCCCACCTCGGTGCGCCGCTTCGCCGTGGCCGAGGGCACG
>JAJFFA010000410.1 GCA_021776885.1 Planctomycetota bacterium | reverse complement strand
GACCATGCTGAAGAGCTGGCTCCAGACACTCGTCTCTTCGCACGAGGTGTTCATGCGGCGTCTCCGGAGGGGATAGGGGTGTAGTCTTTGCTTGTCATCGTGTCAAGTATAGTTGACATGACCGGGGTGTCAAGTATCGTTGACACGATGACCGCCCGCGCTTGAACCGCTCCCCCGAGTGGGCGAAGCTCTCCCGTTCATGGATACCTACTACGACCCGGCGGACCTGGGCAAGTTCCACGGCCTGACCGAACACGCCAGTGAGCTGGGCGCCAAGTTCTTCGACTGGTACGGATCGGTCTTCCAGGACGGGGCCTTGACGGCGCGGGAGAAGTCCCTGATTGCCCTGGGCGTATCCCACGCGGTGCAGTGCCCGTACTGCATCGACGCCTACACCAAGGACGCCCTGTCCAAGGGCTGCGACGTCGAGCAGCTGACCGAGGTCGTGCACGTCTCCGCCGCGATCCGCGGTGGCGCCTCCCTGGTCCACGGGGTCCAGATGCGCAAGGTCGCCGACCAGCTGGGGATGTGATGGGAGAGCGCACCCACGACGCCCCGCCCACCCCGTCGGCCAAGATCAAGGTCCGCCCGACGCTCCAGCGCGCCGGCGCCGCCCTGGCGGAGCCCGCCGCCCAGCTGGCCCTGCTCGCGGCCACGCCGATCCAGGACGAGCGCGGCGGCAACTTCGACCGCCACCTCGAGCGCGCCGACCTCTACCCCTTGACCGCCACAGGCCTCGACATCTTCCAGCTCAACCTGGGGCGCGTGTGCAATCAGACCTGCGTCCACTGCCACGTCGACGCGGGCCCGGATCGGCGCGAGAACATGACCCACGAGACGGCCGAGCTGTGTATGCGCGTGCTCGCCGCCACGGACATCCCGACCGTCGACATCACGGGCGGCGCCCCGGAGATGTGCCCCGAGTTCGAGTACCTGGTGCGCGAGTCGCGGCGCCTCGGGCGGCACGTGATGGACCGCTGCAACCTGACGATCCTGCTCGCCCCGCGCTACGAGCACCTGCCCGAGTTCCTGGCCGAGCACGACGTCGAGATCGTCTGCTCGCTGCCGCACTACCGCAAGCTGTCGACGGACAAGCAGCGCGGAGACGGCGTCTACGACGCCTCGATCGAGGCCCTCAGGCGCCTGAACGCCCTGGGCTACGGCAAGGGCAAGGGGCGCCGGTTGGTGCTGGTCACGAACCCGGTGGGGGCCTACCTGCCCGCCGGCCAGGGCTCCCTCGAGGCGGAGTGGAAGCGCGAGATGAAGCGTCTGCACGACATCGACTTCGACACGCTCTACGCGATCACGAACATGCCGATCAGCCGCTACCTCGAGTGGCTCGAGGGAACGGACAACCTGGGCGTCTACATGCAGCGCCTGGTCGACGCCTTCAACCCGGGGGCGGCCGCCGGGGTGATGTGCCGCAACACCCTCTCGGTGGGCTGGCAGGGCGAGCTCTACGACTGCGACTTCAACCAGATGCTGGGGCTCGAGGTGGGCTACGGGGCGCCCCGGCACCTCTCGGACTTCGACCTCGAGGCCCTGGCCGGGCGGCGCATCGTGACCGGTCGGCACTGCTTCGGTTGCACGGCGGGGGCGGGTTCGTCCTGCGGCGGCGAGACCGTCTGAGATCCCCCCGCAATCCGAGGGCGGCGTGTACGATCGGTAGTGATGCCGCCTCCTCCCGTTCTGGATGCTCTGATCGAGCACGAAGCCTTCGTCCGGCGCCTGGCGCGCGGGCTGGTGCCCGGTGAGCGGGCGGACGACCTGGCCCAGGACACCTGGGTCGGGGCCCTCGAGCGACCGCCCGAGGACGCGCGCTCGCCCCGCGGCTGGCTGGCCGCCCGGCTGCGCTGGCAGCACCTCAGGGGGGTGCGCGGGGAGAGTCGGCGGCGCGAGCACGAGGCCGCGGCCGCCGAGCGCAGGTCGCCTGCGGTCCAGGCCGACGGGGCCAGCGAGGCCCAGCGTGCCGAGCTGGGGGCGCGGCTGGCCGAGGCCCTGGAGGCCCTGCCCGGGGACGAGGGGCGCGCCCTCGCTCTGCGCTACTACGACGACCTGAGCCTGGCCGAGATCGGGCGTCGGCTCGGTCTCTCCGAGGACACGGCGCGCAACCGCGTGCAGTCCGGGCTCGAGCGGCTGCGGCGTCGCCTCGACCGCGACTACGGAGAGCGCGCCTCCTGGGCTGCGCTGCTCCTGACCGAGACTCGGCAGGATCGCGGGGCGGGCGTGCCCGCTGCGTCCGTTCCAGCGGGCGCCGCGCTGCTCCCCTCGGCCGGCTGGTTCCTGGCCCTCTTTCCGCTGCTGATCGGCCTGGTCTGGATCGGTGCCCGCCTCGGCGCCGTCGAGGCGGCGCCGGCCGCTGGCCCGGATCGGCTCTCGAGCTCCGCACTGGAGCCTGGCGCCTCCCAGGCGGCCGGCTCGAGGGTCGCTGCGGCCCCGGCGGCTGCGCGGGCAGCCCCCCTCGGCGCGTCGGCGTCCGGCTCGTCGTCCTCTGCCGCCGAG
>JAJFFA010000409.1 GCA_021776885.1 Planctomycetota bacterium | reverse complement strand
GGAAGGCCGTGGCCTGGAAGGACGTGGTCAAGATCGGGCGCACCCACCTGCAGGACGCCACGCCCCTGACCGTCGGCCAGGAGCTCTCGGGCTGGGCCCAGCAGCTGGCCGACGCGCGCCGCGCGATCGAGGCCTGCCTGCCGGCCGTGCTCGAGCTGGCCCTGGGCGGGACGGCCGTCGGCACCGGGCTCAACACCGACCCGCGCTACGCCGAGCTCGTCGCGCAGAAGATCGCCGCCGAGACCGGCCTGGCCTTCGTCACCGCGCCCAACAAGTTCTCGGCCCTGGCGGGGCACGATGCCCTGGTCTTCGCCTCGGGCACCCTGCGCGTGTGCGCCGTGGCCCTGATGAAGATCGCCAACGACGTGCGCTGGCTGGGCAGTGGGCCGCGCTGCGGGCTGGGCGAGCTGAAGCTCCCGGCGAACGAGCCCGGCAGCTCGATCATGCCGGGCAAGGTCAACCCGACCCAGTGCGAGGCCATGACCATGGTCTGTGTGCAGGTCATGGGCAACGACGCCGCCGTCGGCTTCGCCGGCAGCCAGGGCAACTTCGAGCTCAACGTCTTCAAGCCCGTGATGGTGCACAACGTCCTGCAGTCGACGCGGCTCCTGGCCGACGCCTGCGACTCGTTCCGCACACGCTGCATCGACGGCCTCGAGCTGGACGCCGAGCGCGTCGACTCCCTGATGAAGGAGTCCCTGATGCTGGTCACGGCTCTCAACCGTCACATCGGCTACGACAACGCCGCCAAGGTTGCCAAGAAGGCCTACGCCGACGGCTCGACCCTGCGCGCTGCGGTCGAGGCCCTGGGGCTGATGAGCGGCGAGGAGTTCGACGCCGCCGTGATTCCGGGCGACATGGTCGCGCCGCGCAAGCTAGCCAAGAGCTGAGCCGGCGTGCGTCCGCGCCCCCTGGACCTGGCCCTCGTTCTGCTGCTGCTGATCGCCACGGCGGCCTTCGTCTGGCCGCTCTACCCCGCGTTCATCGACGGGCCCGAGCCCTTCGTCCTGGGGCTGCCCGCGGCCTTCGCCTGGCACGTGGCCTGGGTCGTGGGGGTGTTCCTGCTCTTGTGCGCGTACCACACCCTGGCGCGCCACGGAGAGGAGCGCGAGTGAGCCCGCAGACGATCGTGATCGGGATCTCGGTGGCCTACCTCACGGCCTGCCTGGCCATCGGCGCCAGCGCGGGGCGCAAGACCAGCGACAGCGCGGCGGGCTTCGTCGCCGGCGACCGCGCCCTCGGCGCCCTGGTGATGTACTTCATCACCGGCGCCACGATCTTCAGCGCCTTCGCCTTCCTGGGCATGCCCGGCTGGGCCTACTCGCGCGGCGTGGCGGGCCTCTACATCCTGGGCTTCGGGACCGTGGGCTTCGTGCCCTTCTACTTCCTCGGTCCGCGCGCGGCGCGGGTCGGCCGGCGCTTCGGCTTCGTGACCCAGGCCGAGATGGTCGCGCACCGCTTCCGCACCCCCGCGGTCGCCGGGTTGATGGCGGTCATCAGCGCCATCGCCTTCGTGCCCTACCTCGCGATCCAGATGAAGGGCGCGGGCTACGTCCTGACCGAGATGACCTCGGGCGCGGTCAGCGAGCGCGTCGGGGCGGCCCTGGTCTACACGGTCGTCCTGGCCTACGTGATGAAGAGCGGCGTGCTCGGGGTCGGCTGGACCAACACCTTCCAGGGCATTTTCATGATGGTGCTGGCCTGGAGCATGGGGCTCTGGCTGCCCCACGTGCTCTATGGCGGGGTGGGGGAGATGTTCGAGTCCATCGCCGAGCAGCGCCCCGAACTGCTCGTGCCCCCGGGCCTCGACGCCGCGGGCGAGCCCTGGGCCTGGGGGCCGTACTCGAGCAACATCCTGGTCTCGATCGTCGGCTTCAGCATGTGGCCGCACCTGTTCATGAAGGCCTTCAGCGCCAAGGACGAGAACACCCTGCGGCGCACGGTCGTGCTCTACCCGACCTTCCAGCTGTTCCTGGTCCCGATCCTGATCCTGGGCTTCGCCGCGGTGCTCTTCGCCTCCGCGCCCGACAAGCCGGACCAGGTCCTGCCGCACCTCTTGATGAACGCCGGCCTCTCGCCCTGGATCGTGGGGCTCTTCTGCGCCGGGGCCCTGGCCGCCTCCATGTCCTCGGGGGACGCGATCCTGCACGCTACCGCCTCGATCCTGGTGCGCGATGGCTGGGTCACGGCGGCACGCCGGCCGCTCTCCGCACAGGCCGAGCGCACGGCGATCCGCGCCCTGCTGGTGTTCGTGCTGCTGGCGGCCTACGGCCTGGCCTTCGTCTACTCGGACTCCCTCGTCACCCTGCTGCTCTTCGCCTACGGCCCGATCACGCAATTCGCCCCGGGCGTCGTGGCCACCCTGGTCTGGCGCCGGGCCAGCGGAGCGGCGGTGCTGGCGGGCATGCTGGCCGGCATCATCGTGACCCTGGTGCTCTCCCAGCGCCCGGATCTGTGCCCCTGGGGCCTCCACGCGGGGCTCTTCGGCCTGGCGCTCAACGTGGCTCTCCTGGTCATGATCTCCCTCGTTCGACCCGGAGGGACGGCCGAGGACGACGATTTTCTGGCCACGGCCCAGGGGCGTTAGCCCCTGCCCCCTGGTCCTGGGGCGGCCAGCGGCCTACACTCCTTGGCTCGAATTCGGCCGCCACGACCTCGACGACGCCTCCGCCATGAAGCTCAAAGTCCGCAACAGCAAGAACAAGAAGCAGAAGAAGACCGGCTTCTTGACCCGTCAGAAGACCGCGGGCGGCCGCAAGGTCAACAAGCGCCAGCGGGCGCGGCACGGCAGCATCTAGCTGCGCCGGAACGGTAAGAACAATATGGGGCAGCCCGCTATTCCGCCGGGCGTCGACGCCCCCTTTCTGCCGCGCACCCGCGCGCAAATGGAGGAGCGTGGCTGGGACGCCCTCGACATCCTCCTGGTGACGGGCGACGGCTACGTCGACCACCCCTCCTTCGGCGCCGCCGTCATCGGTCGCGTGCTGGAGGCCGCCGGCTATCGCGTCGGCATGCTCGACGCACCCGAGCTGGACCCGGGTGAAGCGGGCTGGAAGCGCCTGCCCGCGCCGCGGCTCTTCGTCGGCGTGACCGCGGGCACCATCGACTCGATGGTGACCAACTACACCGCGGCCAAGAAGAAGCGTCGCGTCGACGTCTACCGCCCCGGCGGCGCGATCGGACGGCCCAACCGCGCCACCATCGCCTACACGTCGAAGTCGCGGCACCACTTCCCGGGCCTGCCCGTGATCATCGGCGGGCTCGAGGCCGGCCCGCGGCGCCTGGCCTACTGGGACTACTGGGACGAGAAGACGCGGCGCTCGATCCTGGTCGACGCCAAGGCCGACCTCCTGGTGTGGGGCATGGGCGAGCGCGCGACCCTCGAGATCGCGCGCCGCATCGAGCACGGCGAAGCCCTGCACGACATCCCGGGCACCTGCGAGCTGAGCCACGAGGCACCGGCCGAGGCGCGCATCATCCCCTCCTTCGAGGAGCTCGAAGGCGACCTCGACCATCTCGAGGGCATCTTCCACGCCGTGCGCGAGGAGAACACGCCGCGCTCGAAGCAGCTGGCCCAGCTGCACGGCAAGCGCTGGGTGATCCAGCACCCGCCGCCGGTTCCGCCCAGCCAGGCGGAGGTCGACTCGTGGTTCGACCTGCCGTACCGGCGCGAGTGGCACCCCGACCACACCGCCGCAGGGGGCATCGCCGCCCTCGAGCCCGTGCGCTGGAGTGTCAACACCCACCGCGGCTGCATGGCGGACTGCTCCTTCTGCTCGATCGCCTTCCACCAGGGGCGTGCGATCCAGTCGCGCTCCGAGGAGTCGATCCTGCGCGAGGCGGCGGCCCTCGCGGGCCACGCGGACTTCCGCGGCACGATCACCGACGTCGGTGGCCCCACGGCGAACATGTACGGCCTGGGCTGCAAGCTGCTGGAGAAGGGCGAGCCCTGCCTGGGGCGCGACTGCCTGACCCCGGACCCCTGCCCGGCGCTGCGCATCGAAAAGGAGAGCGAGGGCTACCGGCGCCTCCTGGGCCTGGTGCGCACCACCCCGGGGGTGAAGCACGCCTTCGTCAGCTCCGGCATCCGCTACGACATGCTGCGCAACAAGCAGGGCGAGCTCTTGCCCCTGCACCACGACCTGGTAGAGCACCACGTGCCGGGGCGCATGAAGCTCGCCCCCGAGCACGCCTCGCCCACCACCCTGCGGGCCATGAACAAGCCCGACTTCCAGGTCTACGAGGACTACGAGAAGGACTACAAGGAAGAGTGCGCCGAGCTGGGCCGTGACCAGCACCTGGTGAACTACTTCGTCGTGGGGCACCCGGGGACCGGGCTCCTGGACGCGGTGCTCTTGTTCGAGAAGCTCTTCGAGCGCAACTACTCGCCCGAGCAGGTGCAGGAGTTCCTGCCCCTGCCCATGACGCGCGCCAACGTGCAGTACGTCACCGGCCGCGACCCCCTGAACGGCGAGGAGCTCGAGGTCGCGCGCGGCGCGCGCGAGCGGCGGCTGCAGAAGTCGCTGGTGCGCTGGAAGGCGCCCGAGAGCAAGCCCTTCGTGGTCGAGGCCCTCGAGCGGGCGGGTCGCAGCGACCTGCTGGAGC
>JAJFFA010000408.1 GCA_021776885.1 Planctomycetota bacterium | reverse complement strand
CCCGCTACCCTGTGCCCCGATGTTCAAGAGGCTCATGATCGCCAACCGCGGTGAGGTCGCCGTTCGCATCGCCCGCGCCGCCCGCGAGCTAGGGGTGCTGCCCGTCGGAGTCGCCTCGAGCGCCGACCTGGGCGCCTCGTGGCTCGAGTGCATGGAGGAAGTCGTCTGCGTCGGGGGCCCGACCCCGCGCGAGAGCTACCTGCGCGGTCCAGCCATCCTGCAGGCGGCCCTGCAGACCGGCTGCTCCGCGGTCCACCCGGGCTGGGGCTTCCTGGCCGAGGACCCGCGCTTCGCCGCCCTGTGCGAGCAGCACGGCGTGACCTTCGTCGGGCCGCCCGCCGCGGTCATGGAGCGCATGGCCCTCAAGTGGCCGGCCAAGGAGGCCATGGCGGCGGCCGGCCTCGACCCCATCCCCGGTTCCGACGGCCTGCTGCCGGACGTCGATGCGGCGGCCGAGGCGGCGCGCCGCGTCGGCTACCCCGTGATGCTCAAGGCGGACGCGGGCGGCGGTGGCCGCGGCATGCGCCTGTGCCACGACGAGGCCAGCCTGCGCGAGGCCTTCCCCGCCGCCAGCGCCGAGTCCGAGGCCGCCTTCGGCAACGGCGCGATGTACCTCGAGCGCTACCTCTCCGGTGGACGCCACGTCGAGGTGCAGCTGCTCGCCGATCGCTTCGGCAACGCGATCGCCCTGGGCGAGCGCGACTGCTCCGTCCAGCGCAACCACCAGAAGCTCGTGGAGGAGAGCCCCTGCCCGGTGCTCGACCCCGACCAGCGCAGCGAGCTCGGACAGCGCGCGGCCCGCGCGGCGGCCTCCATCGGCTACGTCGGCGCCGGCACGATCGAGTTCCTGCGCGATGCGGACGGCGCACTCTGGTTCATGGAGATGAACACGCGCCTGCAGGTCGAGCATCCGGTGACCGAGTGCACCAGCGGCGTCGACATCGTGCACGAGCAGCTGCGCGTGGCCGCGAACGAGCGCCTGTCCCTGGGCCAGGCCGACGTGCGCCTGGCCGGCGCCGCGATCGAGTGCCGCATCAACGCCGAGGACCCCAGCGACGGCTTCCGCCCCACCCCGGGACAGCTGACCTGCTTCGAGCTGCCCGCCGACGCGGGTCCCGGCCGCGTGCGCGTCGACACCCACCTGCGCAGCGGGGATCACGTGCCGCCCTACTACGACTCGCTCCTGGCCAAGGTCATCGCCCACGCGGACACCCGCGCCGAGGCCATCGAGACCATGAAGCGCGCCCTCTCCGCCGCCCGCGTCGAGGGCGTCTCGACCACGATCCCCCTGCACCTCGCCGTGCTCGACGACCCCGGCTTCCAGCGCGGCGAGTACGACACCCGCGCGATCCCCGGCTGGGAAGCCCCGCAGCCCGCCTCCTGATGGCCCACGTTCCCCTGACCCCGATCGGTCGCCCGCGCGACGCCGTGCTCGACGACGCCATCTACGGCAGCCAGCGCGAAGCCGCGCGGGAGCGCGCCGCGCGCCTCGCGGACGAGCGCGCGAAGGTCGCCGCGGGCTGGGGCGAGGAGTACGCCCAGCGCGTGCACAAGAAGGGCAAGCTGACCGCCAGAGAGCGCATCGAGCGGCTGAAGGACGCCGAGAGCCGCATCTTCGAAGTGGGTACCTTCGTCAACCACGGCAAGACCTTCGGCAAGCTGGCCTCCCCCGCCGCCGGCGTGGTGACCGCCTTCGTCCAGGTCCACGCGCGCTGGAGCATGGTCATCGCCAACGACAACAGCGTCGCCTCGGGCTCCTGGTGGCCGCTCACGCCCGAGATGCTCGAGCGCGCCCAGGAGATGGCCCTGCGCCTCAGCCTGCCCGTCGTCTACCTGGTCGACTGCTCCGGGCTGTACCTGCCCGAGCAGTCCGCGACCTTCCCCGGCCGCACCGGAGCCGGGCACATCTTCAAGAAGAACAGCGAACTGTCCGCGGCCGGCGTGCCGCAGATCGCGGGGGTCTTCGGCGACTGCATCGCCGGCGGCGGCTACATGCCGATCATCTCCGACCGCGTGTACATGACCGAGCAGGCCTACATGGTCATCGCCGGCGCGGCGCTGATCAAGGGCGCCAAGAGCCAGCACCTGTCGAGCCTCGACATCGGCGGCCCCGAGGTCCACGTGGCCCAGTCCGGCTGCGCCGACGTGCGTGTGCCCGACGACGAGACCGCCCTGGAGATGATCCGCGACGAGCTCGCGCGCCTGCCCTCGAGCGCGGTGCCCTACTACCGCCAGGGAGCCAGCGCGGGCAGCCCGTTCCACCCCGCCGACGAGCTGCCGGGCCTCTTCCCCGACGACCACCGCATGGGCTACGAGGCCGAGGAGGTGCTGGCACGCCTGGTCGACCGCAGCCTCTTCTGGGAGCTCTTGCCCGAGCGCGGCAAGGAGATGGTCGTCGGTGTCGGACGCGTCAGCGGCCTGTATGTCGGCTTCGTCATGAACCGCCAGGGCCTGATCGACGACCCGGACACCCACGGCCAGAAGAAGCCCGCCGGCATTCTCTACCGCGAGGGCATCGCCAAGGTCGCGGCCTTCAGCCGAGCCTGTGAAGCCGACGGCATCCCCATCGTCTGGCTGCAGGACATCTCGGGCTTCGACATCGGCGTCGAGGCCGAGCGCCAGGGCCTCCTGGGCTACGGCTCGAGCCTGATCTACACCAACAGCACGAACCGCGTGCCCATGTTCACGGTGCTGCTGCGCAAGGCCTCGGGCGCCGGCTACTACGCCATGGCCGGCCTGCCCTACGAGCCCGTCGTGCAGCTCTCGACGCCGCTCACGCGGCTCTCGGTCATGGAGGGCCGCACCCTGGCCATCGCCGCGTTCAACTCCAAGCTCGACGACGAGTTCGAGATCCTGACCCAGGACCCCGAGGAGCGCGCCAAGATCGAAGAGGGCATGCGCAAGACGGAGGCCCGCATCGAGGGCGACATGGACCCGTACAAGGCCGCCGCGCAGATGGACACGGACGAGATCGTCGGCACCGACGAGCTGCGCCCCTGGCTCGAGCTCTTTGCGGAGAGCGCCTACCAGGCCGCCGGAGTGCGGCGCGTCAAGAACCCGCGCATCTGGTCGCTGCACGACATCGCCACCCTCTCATCATGAGCGACGCCCTCGAACTGCTGCTCGCGGAGAGCCCCGAGGGGACGCTGCTGCGCTCCCCCGACGTGGGTCTGTTCACCCGCGCCCTGCCCCCGGGCGCCGCCCTGGCCCCCGGCCAGGAGTGCGGTGCCCTGCTGCGCCTGGGTCGCGCCGTGACCCTGGTCGTGC
>JAJFFA010000407.1 GCA_021776885.1 Planctomycetota bacterium | reverse complement strand
GCCACGTCGGCGGCGCGGACCAGCGGGGCCTGGGGCGCGGCGGCGGGCAGGAAGAAGCGGCGCTCGAACGCGACCGAGGTGACGGCCGGCGCGGCGAAGAACTGCTCGGTGGTGTGGGTCGAGCGGATCATGCGCTCGAGGGTCGAACGGAAGACGTCGCCCTTCAGGGACAGGGCGGGCTGCAGGGCAGCGGCCTGCTCCTGGCTCTCGTTCTCCTTGTCGGAGGGGCGCACGCGCACGCCGCCCTCGACGAACTCGAGCGCACGGCCACTCTCCGAGAGCACGCGATCCTCGACGATGCGGAAGCGGCGCTCTTTGCCGTTCACGAGGGGGATGCCCCACGTCTCACTGTTTTGCACGAGCAGGATCTCGCGCGAGCCGAGCTCGAAGCGCGGCGCGTGGGAGACGTGCAGCACGCCGCCGGTGCCGTCGGGGCCACCGAGGAAGCGCAGGGTCAGCGTGCCATTGGTGCTGCCGGCGACACCGCCCTTGAACAGACGCTCGACTTGAAAGGTCACGAAGGTGTGCGGCAGGCTGACCTCGCCTGCGTGGCGCACGTCGGAGTTGCGGTGGCGGACCTGGACGACCGTGCCCTCGAAGACGAGGTCAGCGTCGCGCAGCAGCTGGCCGAGGCTCGCATCGCGCGTCGCGGCTTGCGCGGCGCCAGCGCCGGCGTCAACAGAGGATTGGGCGAACCCGGACGTGCAGAGGGCCGATCCCAGAAGCGTCGCGAGGGCGGCGCTGCGCACGACCCGGCGGAGGCCGGAGAAGGTGGACGGGACGGGCTCGAAGTGGAGGTTCATGGGTCTCTCTTGGATTGATGTGGAATGAGGGAGCGCCAGCACCTGGCGCTCGACCCTTGAAGGCGCTGGAACGAGCCGCGCCCCATCAAGAATTCCGGATTCCCGACGAACTCCAGCGTCCACGAGCGCCGCACGAGTGGCGCGCCAACCAGGGCAGCGCCCGCGTGTACTGGGTGGGGAGCGGCCTTCCGTTCCTCGCCCGGAGTCGTTTCCGGCGGATATCTGACCCGTCGCGGCGGTCCGCGGTGTCATGGGGGCATGCAGCTCGCCCTCGCCCTCCTCGCCCTCGCCCTTCCCCAGGCCGACACCCGACCCGTCACCCTCGAGGGCGTCGTCCATCAGCCGAACGGCCGCCCCGCGCGCGGCGCCTTCCTGAGCACGAGCGCGGGCGGGAGCGCGTTGAGCGACGACCTTGGTCGCTACGTGATCGACGTCGACGTGCCGCGGGGCGCGCTCGCCCTCGAGCTGACCGCCCTCGGGGCCGACGACACGGCCGGTCGGGCCGACGTGCGCTTGCGACCGGGTCGTGGAGCCCAGGGCCTGGCGCCGCTCGTCATGTCGCAACGCCTCGGCTGCGATCCCGGATGGCTGCCGACCTTCGGCGGCGAGCCCGGGATCGACGGTGTCGTGTATGCGGTGGCCGGCTTCGATGACGGCAACGGTCCGGCGCTCTACGCGGGCGGCTTCATTTACTCGGCGGGCGGCGAGGCCCTGGGTCGCCTGCTGCGCTGGGACAGCGAACGCTGGTCGGCCTTCGCTGGGCCCAGCTCGATCACCTCGATCTCCGGGCTCGACGTGCTCGACGACGGCAGCGGCCCGGCGCTCTTCGTCAGCGGCAGCTTCAACCAGCTCGGCGGGGTCAACGTGAGTCGCCTGGCGAAGTGGGACGGCAATACCTGGTCGGGGTTCGGCACTCCTCCCGGCGGGATCGACTGTCTGGCCGTCTTCGATGACGGCAACGGACCGACCCTCGTCGCCGGGGGCAGCTTCACGGGCAAGGTGCAAGCGTGGAACGGCTCGGGCTGGTCGGTCCTGGGCAGCGGACTGAGCGGCAACCAGAATGCGAACGTCGGCGCCCTGGCCGTCTACGACGACGGCAGTGGCCCGGCGCTCTACGCCGGCGGCTTCTTCTCCAGCGCCGGAGGATCCTGCAACGGGGTGGCACGCTGGGACGGGACGAGCTGGTCCTGCGCCGCGAACATCAGCGGATCGCAGCAGGCGAACGGACGGGTGCACGCGATGCAGGTGCACGACAACGGGAGCGGCCCGGCGCTCTACGTCGGCGGTCACTTCACCTGGATCGGAGGCGTGTCCGCGGCGAACATCGGCCGCCTGACTCCGTCGGGATGGCAGAGCGTCGGCAGCCTGGACCACGGCCATTCGCCCCCGCGCGTGCTGGCCCTGGCCGAGGCGCGCGCCGGCGGAGTGAGAAAGCTCTACGCCGTGGGCGAGTTCGCCCTCCCGGGGGACCAGATCGCGCGCCTCGACAACAACACCTGGAGCTCCGTCGGCGGCGGCGTCCCCAGCGGGCGCATCTGGGGCGTCGCCGGATTCGAGACCCAGGCGGGAGCACAGCTCGCCATCGGCGGCGAGTTCCGCGAGGCGGGCGGCATCCCGGCCCGGCGCATCGCGGGCTGGGACGGCTCGGACTGGACCGGCCTCGGCGGCCTGGCCCCGAACCAGGACGTGCTCGCCCTGCAGCGCTTCGACGACGGCAACGGCCCCGCGCTCTACGCCGGCGGCTTCTTCACCGGAGCCGGCGGCATCGAAGCGCGCCACAT
>JAJFFA010000406.1 GCA_021776885.1 Planctomycetota bacterium | reverse complement strand
GAAGAGGCCCAGCCCCTGCTCGACGAGCATCGCGCGCTGCTGACCCGCAACGGCGCGCCCCAGGCCGCCCTCGCGGCAGCCGACGAGGCCCGCAGCTACGTGCTGAGCGCCCTCGGGCGGGAGTAAGGAACGCGATTTCCGTCAGGAAGGGTCGGGCCGCGCCCTAGTGCGGCGAACCCCGACCCTTTCCCCCCCGGAGACCGCCATGCTCCCGTCCCTTCTGTGTCTGTCCCTCTCCCTGCTCCCCGCGGACGATGCGCCCACCCTCGAAGTCGGAGACTCGAGCGTGCGGCCGACGCGCCTCGAGGAGCACGCCGCCACCTGGACACAGGCCGCCGTCGGCACGGCCGGGGAGCTGACCCCGGGGGGCGAGATCCGCGAGGAGACCGCGCGCGTGCGCAAGGGCGGCAAGCAGATCATCCTGCGCCGCCAGGTCATGCAGCCGCCGAACCAGCCCTTCCAGCAGGTCACGATCCACGAGCTCGACGCCAAGACCCTCGCTCCGCTCTCGATCGAGAGCCGCATCGAGAACCTGCCCGAGGGGGCGGGCCTGCCCCCGGGCGTGCCCCTGCGCGTCAAGTCGACCTGGGACGGCGCGGACTACACCATCTCCCGCGAGTTCTCCGACGGGAGCGTCGAGGAGAGCCAGGGCTCCCTCGACAAGCCGCGCTTCGACCTGGGTGTGGCCGGTCTGGTGATCGCGGCCCTGCCGCTGAAGGAGGACTACGTCGCCCACCTGCCGATCGCCTCCATCGGCCCCGGCCGCAACCCGGGTCAGGACTGGACCCTCGTGGCGCGGGTGGTCGAGGAATTCGACTACGACCTCGGCGGCGGCAAGAGCGTCCAGGCCTGGCTTGTCGAGACCGACTGGCTCGACCCGCTGACGGGTGAGAACACCTCGCCCGGCGGCGAGGAGTCCTCCGGGGGCGCCTACACGGTGGTCTCCAGGCCCAAGGGCGGGCTGCCCCACGTGCTGCGCTACGCGAACGAGAGCGTCGTGATCGACCTGGCCCGACCCGAGTGAGCCGAACCCCGCGGGGGCGTGCGAAGAGCGCCCGCCCCCTAGCTCCTAGCAGGCCGTGGCGAAAGTGCTTTGGTGCCAGGGCGGCGGCATCTGATTCAGGTCGGTGTCTGGAAACGCAGGCGGATCGGTGGATTCGGCGAGGCTTTCAGGCGCCGAGCTGGGGCAGAGGACGTCTTCCTGGCGCCGAATGACTTTCACCACGGCCCCCTACGGCAGGCGACCGACCACCAGCACCTGGTCGTCCCCGTCCCCGTCCCCGTTCAGGTCCGTCCCGGACTCGATGCCCACGAAAGCGAAGCGACGGCCGCGCACATGGGCCGAGAACGTGCCCGCCAGGCCGCTGTTCGTCACGGCTCCGCTGGCGAAGTCCATGACGTGCACCACGCCGTCGTGCAAGTCGCCGTCGCCGTTGAGGTCCCCCGTCGTCGCGGACTCGATCACGCGGAAGAGGAAGCCCCGCCGCTGGTCACCGCTGCGCAGTGCGTCGCTCCCCGCGGGCTTGTCGAAGCCACGGCTGAAGCCCGACAACCGGTCGTAGACCTCCACGTACTGGTCGAAGATGTCGCCGTCCCCGTTGCGGTCGACTCCTTCGGCGAACTCCGACGTCAGGTAGACCGCGCGCCGCGGACCGATGCCCCCGGGCAGGCTGGGGAGGGTCGCGCGCCCGAGGTTGACGTGACTGCCCGCCCCCACGTCCCAGATCAGGGCCACGTGATCTAGCTGATCCCCGTCCCCGTTCGCGTCCTGGGCCGCGTCCTCTTCGACCAGGAAGGCCAGGGCATGGGGGGCCTCGAAGTCGACGAAGCGCGCCGCCAGGCCCGAGACGCTCGTGGTCTCGCTGGCCACGTCGTAGGCCACCAGGATTCGATCCAGGACGTCCCCATCCCCGTTCAAGTCCCCGGCGAAGGCTTCCGACTGGCGAAAGAACAGACGTCCGTCACGCAGCTGCACCTCGGCCGAGAACTCGTCCGCGATGACCCCCGCCGTGCGCCGCGACGCGCTGGCCGAGTCGTAGACGAAGAGCACGTCGTCGTCGAGGGCTCCGTCCCCGTCGACATCCCGCTCGAGGGCCACTTCACGCGCGCGGAAGACCAGCTTCGAGCCGACGAAGCCGAGCAGGCGTGACGAGACGACCCCCGTGTTGAACTGCGTCGTCAGGTCGGGCAAGAGCACCTGCGGCACGAAGTCCTGGGTGTCGCCATCTCCGTTCAGGTCCGGGCCCCCCGCCTCCCACTGGGTGAAGGCCACGCCCTGGGGCGAGACGACGACGTCGATCGTGTCCTCGCCGATCTGGGTCACGACCCCGGTCGAGTGCGTGTAGAAGAACAGGCGCAGGAAGGGCGTCCGACCGCGGAAGGCGAGCAGATCGCCCTCGGCGACGTACAGGGACACCGTGTCGATGCCCAGGTTCGTCGTCGTGCCCGTCGCCAGGTCGCGCACGAAGATCGCCTGGTCGTCGAGGTTGCCGTCGCCGTCGAAGTCCGTCTCCGAGTCCGATTCGTAGCGGTGCACCGCGACGAAGCCGTCCCCCACGGCCAGGAAGCGACCGTCGAGGTCGGTGACCTCGAGCTGACCGCTGGCACCGTCGAGGAGCGCCAGGACGCGATCGTTCACGTCGCCGTCCCCGTTCAGGTCGCTGCCCCCTGGCCCGCTCGACGCCTCGGACACGAAGAGCGCCAGGTCGCCGTCGCGCTCGACGATGCCGTTCGTGAGCACCGCGGCGGGAGCCACCTCCAGCTGCGGGCCACGCCCGGCCGGGGGCGCCGTTCCGGGGATCACCACCGTGGTGGCCTGGGCGGCCAGGGGCAGGGCGCTGGCGAGACAGGCGGCAAGGGAACAGGTCAGGCGCAGGGGGATTCTCATGGCGGGGCTCCGGGCTCGAAGGGTCTCGACTGTGCACCCCTTCCCGCGCACGGGTCAGAAAAACCGGCATGGAATTCCGC
>JAJFFA010000405.1 GCA_021776885.1 Planctomycetota bacterium | reverse complement strand
GCCTTCGAGACGCGCGTCGCCGTCGGCTCGGCCGACGATCCTGCGGGCCTGAGCGGCACGGCCGAGCTCCTCGCGCAGATGAGCCTGCGCGGCTCGGACCGCGTCGGGAGCCTCGACTGGCAGGCCGAGCGCGTCCACCTGTTCGAGCTCGAGGAGCACGCAAGCCGCCTCGTCGCGGCCCGGGACAGCGGCGACGCCGGGGAGCTGGACGAGGCCCAGCGCGCCTTCGACGAAGCGCGCGGCTCCGGCCGAGCTCTCTCGGACGGCAGCGCCGTCGCGCGCCTCTTCGAGGCCGCAGGCAGCGCCGAGTCCCTCGGCTACGCCACCGAGCTCGACGCGACGCGCTTCTTCGTCAGTCTGCCCGCCAACCGCATCGAGCTCTGGTGCTGGCTCGAGGCCGAGCGCTTCAAGCGCCCGGTCCTGCGCGACTTCTACACGCGCCGCGAGCTCGAGCTCGCCGGCCGCCGTGGCAGCTTCCCCGAGCCCCACGCGCGACTCCTCGACGAACTCCAGCTCACCGCCCTCCCCAGCGCAGCCTGGCGGCGTCCGATCCGCGGCTTCACCCAGGACCTGGAACGCATCACGCGCACCGACGTCGAGCGCTTCTTCCGCCGCTACTACGGAGCCGGCAACACGGTCACCGCCATCGTCGGCGACTTCGATCCCGAGCGCCTGGAGCCCATGCTGCGCGCGTACTTCGCCGACGTCCCGGACGGCACCCGCAGCGCATCTGCGAGCGCGCCGCCGACTCGCCAGCGCGGCGCGCGGCAGGGCGTGCTCGAGTTTCCCGGCCCGCCCCTCGTGGCCCAGGCCTGGCACGTCCCACCCGGCGGGCACGCCGACCGGCCCGCGATCCAGGTCGCCCTGCGGCTCCTGGCGGCGAGCGAGGCCCGAGCCGCGTGCAGCGCGCAGCTGGTCGGGACGAGCCCACGCCGTCCGGGCCTGGCGGTGCTCTTCAGCCGCCCACACGTCGGCCTCGACGCGAGCTCGAGCGCCCTGCGCCGGGGGCGCGAGCGCGCCCGGACGCGCCTCGTCGACCAGGGCCCGGGTGCCGGCGAGCTGGAGGGCGTCAAGCGCGCCCTGCACCTCGAGCTGCTCTTCGACCTCGAGGACCCGGCACGCCTGGCGGCTCACCTGGCCCGCGCCGGGTCGGAGGCGGGCGACTGGCGCGCACTCCTGCAGCGCGAGGCGGACCTGGATGGCGTCAGCGAGGCGGACGTCATGCGTGTGCTGGCCCGCTGGTTCGTACCGCGCGGCGAGACCCTCGTTCGGCTGCAACCCGAGGCCGTGCGTTGAGGCTCGCGCACCCGGCCCTGACCCGTGTCGCCCTGGTCGCCCTCGTCGCCGGGGCCCCCCTCGCCGCGGCCCAGGATCTGCCGGGCAGCCCGGACGCGATCCAGGTGCCGCCCCTGGGGCCGCGCGCGACCGACGGAACCCGGCGCCTGACCCTGAAGAGCGGCACGCGTCTGATCGCTCGGGCCCTCCCGGACCGCCCGTGGGTCGAGGGGATCCTGCGCTTCCGCACGGATCCCGACCCCGGGCTCGAGCTGCTCGCGGCCTGCCTGCTCGTGAGCGACGAGCCCCAGGGAGACGTCCGGCGCTGGTGTGCCCAGCACGGGGCCACCCTCGAGGTGAGCCTCCTGGGCGACGGCCTGCAGCTCTCGTTCCGCGCCGCCAGCGAGGACGCCATGCCGCTGATCGCGCGGGTGCTCGCCCGCGCCGCCGCCCCCGGCTGGCCCGAGCAGGCCGTCGCCGCCGCCCTGGACGCCCTGCGCGAAGAGCGGCGCGTCCGAGCCCTCGACCCCCGGGCCCTGGCCGACGCGGCCCTCGACCACGCCCTGCACGGCGGCACTCCGCACCTGGGACAGGACGGGAATGCATCCGGTCTGATCTCGTCGGCGGAGCTCGAGCGTTTCCTGCGCACCCAGCTCGGGCGCGACCGTCTGACCCTGGCCCTGGTCGGCGGCTTCGAGCTCGAGCCCCTGGTGGCCGAGCTCGAGCGCTCGACCGCGCGGCTGAACCACGTGGGCCCCCCGCGCGAGAGCAGCAGCAGCGGCGCCTTCCAGCGCCCGGCCCGCACCCGCGTCTTCCTGGTCGACTGGCCGGGGGACGCCGCCTTGCTGCGCGTCGCTTCGCCCGGGACGCGCTACCTCGACCCGGACAGCGCCGCCCTCGAACTCTGGTCGGCGTTGGTCGGACGCTGGGGCGAGACCCAGCGCCTGTCCCGGCGCCTGGCCGCCGCCGACCTGGCTGCCCCCGCTGCCCGCGCGGGCTTCTACCCCGACTGGCGCCAGACCGGCCGCTTCCTGGCCGAGCTGAACGTCGCCGCCGCGGATGCGCGGGAGGCACACGATCTGCTCGCCGAACTGCTCGAAGCCAGCCTCGAGCCCGCCACCGAGGCCGAGTTCGAACACGCTCGCACGCGCGCCTTGAGTCAGCTGTTGCTGCAACAGACCGACCCCCTCCGAGCCCTGCGGCGCGCCCTCGAGCTCGACTGGCACGGCTACCCCGCCGACTTCCGCTCGACCCACGCCCAGGCCCTGAAGCGCCTCGACCCCGCGGCGGTCGCGGCCGCCGTCGGACGGCGCCTGGCCCTCGATC
>JAJFFA010000404.1 GCA_021776885.1 Planctomycetota bacterium | reverse complement strand
GGGCTCGTCGCCGCCGGGTCCGCCGGGCTCGTGCACGACCCGATCGAAGCAGGCGTCGGCGATGGGCAAGGCCGCGCCGCGCGCCACCACGGCGCACGTCCTGGGTTGATCGTAGGCGCGTGCGCGCTGCAGGGCGAAGGCGGCGCGGGCCGCGCTGCGCTCCACGATGGTCAGAGCGTACCCCAGGGAGCCCAGAGCGAGGGTCGTTCCGGAGAGGGCGTTGCCGACGAAGAGCGCGCGCCCCTGGGGCGCGCTGGCGAAGATGGCCCAGGCACCGCGGCTCTCCTGCAGGAGCACCATCAGGGCGTCGGCGCGACCCTCGTCCAGGTCGAGCAAGAGCTGCTCGAGGGCGCTGCGGTAGGACGCGCCGCCGGCCAGGGCGGCCAGGGCGCCGGCCAGGTCCGCCGACTCGACGGCCAGGTCTGCGGCGTCGATGGCCGAGCCAGCGGCGTCGACAGGGTGCACTACCCGGTCCTCGCTCATGTGCGGGGTGTGCCGGGCGGCGGGTCCTCGGCGCGGGCGAAGGCCAGGGCCAGGAGCAGGAGCGCCGGCGCGCCGAGGGGGCTCAGGGTGGCTACGGGCAGGAGCTCGCGGCGCGGGGGCAGGGCGCGCCCTGGATGCTGCGGGTCGAAGACGGCGTCGATACGCGGCGCCACCCGGGCGGCGATGAGGTGGCCCAGCGCGATGCAGAGCGGGACGGCCGCGCACAGGAGCCACGAGGGCCAGGCTGCGATCACGAGCAGCGCTCCCGCGGGGCGCGCCGTGCGCCGGATCAGGCGTCGACCGGCGGGAGCCGACGCGCCGTCGAGCACCCCGAGGGTCAGGGCGGCCCAGATCCCCGCGGCTGGATGGGCGAAGCCCAGCCCGGCGAACAGCAGCGCGGCGAGCCAGGCACCGCGCCGGTCCGCGCGACGCAGCCAGGACACGGCACCCGCGGCCGCGCCCATGGCCAGCAGTGTGGTCGTGGCGAGGGCGGGGGACGTGGCGCGCTCGCCGAGCCCCAGGAAGGCCAGGGCCAGGATGCACTGCACGCCGCGGCGCGCTGCGGCGTCACGCCGAGCGATGCGCAAGCCATGGCCGATCAGCACGACCGCGGCGACCGGGGCCCAGGCCAGAAGTGCCGCGCTCGGAGCCGCGCCGAAGCCCTCGACGAGGGCGCCCAGGGGAAGGCCCGCGTCCTGCGCCGGGGGGGCGAGGGGCGTGCGCGCGAGCGCCGAGGCGAGGGCCGCTACAGCCACTCCCAGGAGCAGGCGCGCGCCCATGCCCTCCGCCGCGCGCGCCGCTTCCTGGCGCGGCACCATCGCCCCGGGGGCGGTGAGCAGGCGCACGCCGGCGAGCAGCGCGGCGGGCAGGATCCAGAGGGTCAGGGCCAGGGGCGCGCCACCAGCCGAAGCCAGGCTCCCGATGACGAGCCAGGTCGAGAGCCCCAGGGCGTGGGAGGCCGCCCAGGTCGTGGGCAGGTCACGGGCTGCGTGGCGGCCGGGGTCGCCCGGCGGGAGGGCCGCCAGCCAGGCCCTGCCGACGAGGGCGGTCACGGCCAGGGCCGGCAGGGATCCGAGGAGGTCTTGGGGGGACAAGGGGGCGCGGCGGTTCGGGCCCCCCCAGTGTATCGATCGCCGTATCGATCGCCGCCCCTCACCGGATCACTCCCAGGTGAAGCGCGTGGAGTTCGACAAGTTGAAGTTCGAGCCTGCGCCCATCGGATCACGGACCCAGTACTGGACGTCCCAGTCCGAGCCCGGGACGAAGTTGGCGACGTTGCGCGGCAGGGTCAGGTCGATGGCCATGCTCGCGATCCCGCCGGAAGCGATGCTGACCCTCTCGCGCAGGATCTCGCCGCCGGCGCAGCGGAAGCCGTTGCCGAAGGGCAACTGAATCGAGTCGCGTCCGAAGAAGAAGATCCCCGCGGTGTCCGGAACGGGCTCCGCACTAGCCGTGAAGTTGTTGTCCTGGACGGCCAGGCTGCCCGTGACACAGAGCTCCGCGGCCGAGCCGGTCGAGTTCGGATTCGAGTCGCAGCGCATCGTGCCCAGGCAGCCGCTCGCCTCGATGAACTCGAGGGCGATCCCGTCGATGTCGATCACGTTCTCGGACCCGCCGTCGACGAGAATTCCGAGGTCGCTGAAGGAGAAGCCGTTCCCGAAGTGGCTGACGAGGTCGGCGGGTGCCGTGGGCGGGTCGTCGATCGGGTCGATCCACATGCCCATCTCGTTCGCCCCGCCCACGTCCGCGAGCGAGATGTAGATCTCGTGGGGCATGTCGAGGCTCGCCACCCAGGTCGGGGTGAACGTGCCCTGGTTGTCGAGGTAGCCGAACTGGTTCGAGCCGGGAATGACGCCGAAGAAGAGCGGCGGCGACTGTGTTCCGAGCAGGGCGACTCCGGCGAAGTCGGGATTCGAGCCCGGTGGGAGCTGGAACTGGAACGAGAAGGCGAAGGAGCTGCCGTCCGCGCCGAACTCTCCGTTGACCGTCGGAAAGCCCGAGGTGTCGAAGCCACGCAGAGCGCCCTGGGGTTGGTCGCCGCCGGGGGTACAGAGCTTGCCTCCGATCGCGTCCTGTCCGGGGAGGATGACCTGGGTCGCGACGGGCCCGGCGTCGAACCAGGGGGTGCTGAACCCGCTGCCTCCGTTCGCTCCCGCGAGGTCGCCGGGGGCGTAGTCGAAGGACTCTGCCGCGATGGGAATTCGGGTGCCTGCGCCCTGCGCGGCGGCGCCGGCGGAGATCAGAACGACACCGGCGCCCAGGGCCAGGACTCGCGACAGGGCCGGCCAGGCTCGCGGGGTCGGTTTGGGGAAGGACATGGGGACTCGCTTTCGAAGGGGGCGGCGGACGCGTGGGCAACCCGGAGCGGTGTCACGCGCCTCGCCAAGGCTGGAATCACCGGGTGCAGCCTGGGCAGGAGCATCCCCCCGGCGGCGTGACGCTCGCTCTCGGCTTTTCTTGGGCCACGGCCGTCTATCCTGCGCGCCATGCGAGTGGGCTGCCTCCAGCTGGACGTGCGCGGGGACGACCCGCGCGGCAACCTCGAGCGGGTCGAGGGCGGGCTGCGCGAGGGGGCCGAGCTGGGCCTCGAGCTGTGCGTCCTGCCCGAGATGTGGCCGACCTCCTTCTGCGCCGGGGCAGGGGAGGCGCAGCTCGATTGGAGCGAGCGCGCCGTCGAGCGCGCCCTGACCCTCTCCGCGGAGCTGGCCCTGGTGGTCGTCGGGACGGCCTACTCACCCGGCGCCGAGGGCCGCGCGCCCTTCAACCGTCTGCACGTCCTGGATCGCGGGCGCAGGGCGGGGAGCTACGACAAGCTGCACCTCTTCTCACCCACGGCCGAGCCCCAGAACTTCAGCGCGGGGGACGCCCCGCCGCGCGCCATCGACACCTCCGTCGGTCGCATCGCGGGTGTGGTCTGCTACGACCTGCGCTTCCCCGAGCCCACCCGCGCCGCCTTCCGCGACGGAGCCGAGCTGCTCTGCGTTCCTGCCCAGTGGCCGCGCAGCCGGGCCGCTCACTGGGACGCCCTCGTCCCGGGTCGAGCGGTCGAAGGTCTCTGGTACGTCGCGGCCTGCAACCGCAGCGGCAGGGATCGCGTGGGACGTCGCGGCCTCGAGCTCGACTTCCCCGGCAACTCGATCGTGGCCTCACCCGACGGCGAGGTCCTGGCGCGCGGGACGGGAGAGGCGGGCTGGGTCGTCTCGGACTGCGACCTCGCGCGGGTGCGCGAGCTGCGCCGCCGGGTGCCGGTCGAGGGTGACGAGCGCGCCGCGCTGTACTCGAGCTGGTGAGCGCCGGGTCAGTCGCGGAAGCGGCGCGGCAGGAGTAGCTCGCTGGCCTCGTCCTCGTACTGCGTCGTGAACGACACCAGCCGCCACGCGCCCGCGTCGCGAACGAGCTGGATGCTGTCGAGGCCGCGGGTGAGCGCGGCGCCGTCCCCGGGCTCGAAGCCCTCGAAGGCCACGTAGGCATGGGCGATGCCTCCGAAGACGTCGACGCGCGTTCCGATGATGCGCTCGTGCAGCCCGCTCGTGGCGAAGGGCTCGTCCATGGCGAAGGCTTCGAAGTCGGCCAGGAAGGCCTGGGTGCCGACGGCCCGCGGCTGGCGTCCGACGCGGATCGGTGCCACGAAGGCTGCGCCCTCGAGGTAGATGCGGCGCTGGGTGTGCCAGTCGGGCTGCGCCCCCGGGTCGAAGCTGAAGGCGGCGTACAGCTCGTCGAGGGTGCTGCGGACGGCCGCGACCTCGCTGGCCGGGGCGCCCGTGGAGCGACAGCCGACGAGGGTCAGGGAGAGGGCGAGCAGCGCGAGGCGGGCGGTGGGCATCGGCCCAGTCTAGTCCTGGCTAGAGCAAGGGGCGTGCCGTAAGAGAAAGCGGGGAGGGCGCGTGACCGCACTCTCCCCGCTTCCGTCTCTCGTCTCTCTTGTCTCTCCTCGCAAGCTTCCCGTGGCGACGGGCCGCGTCGGTCCGACCGGGGTCAGACCGGGGGCAGCGGCTTCTTGTCGATCACGGGAGGCTTGGTCTTTCCGCGCGTCTCGCCCGGCGTGACGACCGGAACGTGCACGGTGGGGATCATGTCCCCCTCGAAGCCCTCTTCGGCCTCGCCGCGGGCGGCGGAGGTCAAGCTGACGTCCGAGTGCAGCCGCTCGAGCTGCGCTTGGCGGGTGCGGTAGCCAACGGCCCGCAGGCCCTCGTCACGCACCCACAGGGCACCGTCGTCCGCGACGCGCACGGCGTCGAGGGGTAGGCTGCCCGTGTGCAGGAGCTCGCCCGCGCGGGGCGTCAGTGCTTCCAGCACGAGGCCTTGATCGGGGCCGCCGAACAGCGGCCACGTGTTCGAGACGCCGGGGTCGATGCGAATCACGACGCGGTGTTCGCTCCCCGCGATCCCGATCGCGAGCCACCAGGCTCGCGGCGAGTCGTTGACTGCGCTGAAGTGGGTCTGGGTCGCCTGGACCAAGAGCCCTTCCCGACCCAGGGCCTCGGGGGCCTGGGGCGTCACAGGGACCTGGGTCAGCACGATGGCGAGGACAAGGGACTCGATCATTGGGGATGGCCTCCGTCGGCTGGGGACTGCCGACAGCGGAGTTATCGAGCGGGCCGCCCCTGCGCTTGAGCCACTCGGGCTCGAAAGCGGAAAAAATTGCAGGGGGCTGACGCTAGGAGGCCGTGGCGAAGCTGCTTTCGTTCAGGAATGGTGATTCGTGGATCGTGGTGGCGCGCGAGAACGCAGGCGAAG
>JAJFFA010000403.1 GCA_021776885.1 Planctomycetota bacterium | reverse complement strand
CACGCGAGGGCGTGACCTTCGAGCTGCGCGTGGTGACGAGCGAGACGGCCAACGCCTTCGCCCTCCCGGGGGGCTACATGACCGTCTTCACGGGTCTGATCAGCGAGGCGGCCCGGCCCGAGATGGTGGCCGGGGTCCTGGCCCACGAGATGGCCCACGTCACCCTGCGCCACGGGGTGACCCGCATCGTGAACTCCCTGGGCACCCTGGCGGCCCTGCAGCTGGTGATCGGCGACGTCGACGGGCTGCTGGGGATCGCTGCGGAGCTCTTCACCCTGGCCACGGTCAACGACTACTCCAAGGACCAGGAGAGCGCCGCGGACCTCGAGGGAGCGCGCATGCTGCGCGCGGCCGGGCTCGACCCCCTGGCCCTGGCGGAGTTCTTCGAGCTGCTGCAGGAGGAGCACGGTGACGTGCCCGAGCACCTGGCCTGGCTCTCGACCCACCCGGCCCACGCCGAGCGCATCGCGGCGATTCGCGGCGAGCTCGAGAAGAATACGGACGAGCAAGCGTACGCGCCGCTCGTCTTCGACGGATTTGATTGGCAGGAAGTCCAGGAA
Organism: Planctomycetota bacterium; assembly: GCA_021776885.1. Taxonomy (GTDB): domain Bacteria; phylum Planctomycetota; class UBA1135; order UBA1135; genus JAJFFA01. The sequence goes on along the minus strand of JAJFFA010000403.1, from coordinate 7,285 downwards.
CGTCTGCGATGAGTGAAACGGTACTCGAGCTCTCCTCGGTCACGAAGCGTTACGACGACTTCACGGCCGTGGACGACCTCAGCGTCTCGATCCCCCGGGGTTCGATCTACGGCTTGCTCGGCCCCAACGGGGCAGGCAAGACCACAACGATCCGCATGATCCTGGGGATCATCCAGCCCACGTCCGGGACGATCTCCGTCTTCGGCGAGCCCTCGGCCCTCAACGTCCGCGAGCGCATCGGCTACCTACCCGAGGAGAAGGGCCTCTACAAGAAGATGAAGGCCTCGGCCATCATCGCCTACTTCGCCTCGCTCAAGGGCATGGACCGCAAGAGCGCCAAGAAGCGCGCCTACGAGCTGCTCGAGCGCTACGGCCTGAAAGACTTCGCCGACAAGAAGACGGAGGCACTCTCCAAGGGCATGGGACAGAAGGTGCAGGTGCTGGCCTCCATCGCCCACGACCCGGAACTGGTGATCCTGGACGAGCCCTTCTCGGGCCTCGACCCGGTCAACCAGGAGGTCATGGAGGAGGTCATCCGGGACATGGCCGCGCGCGAGCGCACCGTGCTCTTCTCGACCCACGTGATGCAGCACGCCGAGCGCATCTGCGACCGCATCATGCTCGTCGCCCGGGGCAAGAAGGCCTTCGACGGCACCATCGCCGAGGCCAAGGACACCCTGCCGCGGCGCGTGCGCATCGAGACCGAGGACTCGATCGAGCCCCTGCGCAACGTGCCCGGCGTGGTCAGCGTCCTGCGCGTCGACCCGGAGAGCCCCGGGTCCCACTGGGACATCGAGCTGGGCGAGAGCGTCCGCGCCCAGGACATCCTGCGCTTCTGCTTCGAGCACGACATCAGCCTGCGCCAGTTCGACCAGTCCGACCCCACCCTGCACGACGTGTTCGTCTCGATCGTTGGCGAGGACGCCCGGGAAGCGAGCTTCCGATGAGAAACATCTACCTGGTGGCGGCCCGCGAGTACGCCGAGAACGCCAAGACCAAGGGCTTCTGGATCGGGGTCTTCCTGTTCCCGATCATCATCATCGCCAGCATCTTCATCCAGGGGGCGCTGGAACGCGCGACCCCCACGCGCAACTTCGTCTTCCTTGACCGCTCCGGTGACTTCGAGCAGCACCTGGAGGACGGCCTGCAGCGCCTGCACGATCGCGACGTGATGAAGGCCTTCGGCAAGTACGTCCGTGAGCACTCGAGCATGGGCGGCGAGGCCGGCTTCTCGGCCGACATGCTCGAGTCGATCCCGGCGCCCGACACGCGCGAGCTGCTCGAGTCCATCGGCGATGGCGGCGCTTCGCTCATGCCCGCGGGCGGGATCGACGCGGCGCTGATGCAGATCGAGCCCTTCCTCGACGACGAAGCACCCGAGTTCGAGGAGCCCCGGCGCCGCTTCCGGCGCGTCGAGCTGCCCGGCGATGTGCCGGCGGACGCGGACCTGGCAGACGTGGCCCGCGGCCTCAAGCCCTACCTGCGCGGCAAGGACAAGTTCGACTTCGAGGGCGACTCGATCGACCTCTTCGCCGCGATCCTGATCCCGGCGGACATCTCCGAGAAGGTCCAGCGACCGGGACTGGGCGCCGTGATGAGCGCCATCTCGGGCGGTCCGCCCCAGGGCATCCAGTACTGGAGCGCCAACCTGGCCGACGAGGAGCTGCGCAACGAGGTGCGCAACCTGGTCAACGGCGAGGTGCGCCGCCGCGAGTACGTGACCGAGGGCATGGACGTCGACAAGGTCCAGCGCATCGAGAAGACGCGCGTGCCCTTCGCCAGCCTGAACCCCAAGAAGGAAGAGGGCGAGGAGGCGGTCAGCCTGGCGGACGTCATCCGCCAGTGGGCGCCGGTGGGCTTCGTCTACCTGCTCTGGGTGGCGATCTTCACCATCAGCCAGATGCTGCTCAACAACACGATCGAGGAGAAGTCGAACCGCATCATCGAGGTGCTGCTCTCCTCGGTGACCCCGAACGAGCTGATGCTGGGCAAGCTGTTCGGCATCGCGGCCGTGGGCCTGACGATGATCGGCGCCTGGATCGGATCCGGGATCGGCGTCCTGGCCACGCGCTCGGGACCCGAGGCCGAGTTCGCCACGCAGCTCTTCGCGGTGCTACGCCATTCAGGGCTGCTGCCGGCGTTCGTCGTCTACTTCATCCTGGGCTACCTGATGTACGCCGGAATCTTCCTGGCCATCGGCGGCGTCTGCAACACGCTCAAGGAGGCCCAGAACATGATGGGCCCGGTGATGCTGATCCTGATCGTGCCCCTGTTCACGATGATGTTCATCCCCAAGGACCCCAACGGCACCCTGGCCACGGTGATGTCGTGGATCCCGCTGTACACGCCCTTCGTGATGATGAACCGCGCTGCGGCCGACCCGCCGATGTTCGAGATCGTCGGAACCTTCGTCCTGCTCCTGGTTTCGACCCTGCTCGTGCTCTGGTTGACGGGCAAGATCTTCCGCGTGGGCATCCTGCGCACGGGCCAGGCGCCCAAGCTGCTGGAGCTCGTGCGCTGGGTCCGCTCCTAGCAGGCCTGGCGAATAGCAGCAACGTAGAGGCGCGGGGGGCCGGGAAGTCCCGGTCCCGTGCGCGTCCCCTGCCGCCGCTACAATGGCTCGGGACTCGCCCGCCCCAGCCCGGCCCTCTTCCCAAAACGAGGTTCCCATGAGTCGCACCGCCCGTGCCCTGACGCTCGCCGTAGCCGCCCTCACCGGCGGCGTCCTGACCCCCGACGCCCTGGCCCAGAAGCACGTCGACACGCGCTTCGGCTTCGAGTTCTCCCCTCCGCGGGACTGGACCCAGATCCCGCCCCAGAGCAACGAGCACTGGATGGTGGCGAAGTACCGGGCGGACAAGGACTACTTCTACACCGACCCCGACACGGGTTGGACCGCGCGGCACACCCCCGAGACCCTGGTCGTGGCCTTCATCGAGTCGGTGATCGAGGGCAGCGGAGAGACCGTGGTCGAGGAGGACGAGGGCACGAAGATCTCGATCCTCCAGAAGCCCTACCTGGACTACGAGGACTTCCTCGACCGCACCTACACGGGGGGCGGCTTCTTCATCGACGAGAAGGAGAGCACGGAGGTCGGCGGCGTGTCGGTCACCCAGTACTCGATCAAGGTCGAGAAGCTCGCGCGCACGGGGCCGAAACGCATCATGACCTGGGTCTACGACGGCGACGGCGTCGACTTCGCCGTCCAGACCGAGATCCTCGAGAAGGAGGTCGACAAGGTCGGGAAGGAGGTCTCGCGCATGCTCAAGAGCTTCAAGCTGATCGAGCGTGAGGGCGAGCTGCCGACCTCCGCGCGGGTGAACACCTTCTTCAGCATCGAGATGCTGGACCGGGGCACCTCCGAGGAGCGCGCGGAGACGCGCCAGCGCTCGGCCGAGACGACCCACGCCCAGGTCATCGCCGGACTCCCCGCCGACTGGGACTACGAACAGCGCGACAGCCTGCTGCTCGTCTACCACTGCGACAAGAAGTCCGCGCAGCGCATCGCCGACCACACCGAGGCGCTCTACAATTGGTTCGACGACACCTTCGAGTACGTCGGCAAGGGCGAGTACGTGCGCCCGCCCGTGCTACGTGTTTGCGCCGACAGCGACGAGCAGCGCTCCTTCTCCACGGGCCGCGGCGGAGGGTTCTTCTCGAGCGGCATCGAGGTCGTGACGCACAAGGACCAGGGCGGCTTCATCGGCTACGCGATGGACAACGTCAACTCGCGCCTGCTCAGCCTGTGGTTCCAGGACCGCGACCGCGCGCTCTGGTGGGCGATGCCCGCCTGGCTGCGCTACGGCCTCGTGGAGTACGTCCAGAAGGCGCGCGCCAAGGGCCGCGGCATGGAGTTCCGGATGGACGACCTGGCGCTGGAGTTCGTGCGTGACCTGGCCCGCAACGGGAGCGGGACCAAGCCCCAGGACCTGATGCGCATGGGCAACGAGACGTTCACGGCCAAGGGCGACGTGGGCTCGGGCAGCGGCTCGCGTGCCCTCGACCGCATCTGGGAGTCCGGCGCCCTGGTGCGCTTCCTGCTCTCGAAGGACGCGACCCGCGACAAGCGCACCAAGGGACTCCTCGAGCGCTACATCATCAGCCTGGATGAGGTCGTCGAGGAGCGCGAGGCCGAGCGCAAGGCGAAGCGCGAGCTCGAGAAGGAAGAGGGCGAGGAGGACGACGAGGAAGAGGAGCCCGAGACCGAGGAGGAGGAGGCCGAGCGCCTCAGCCAGCGCCGCGAGCTGTGGAAGGAGCGCGAGCGTGAGATCCTCGACGACGTCTGGTTCCGGGCCTTGCGCTCCCTGGACGACAGCGACTGGGAGCGTATCGAGAAGGCGTACTTCGGGTCCTTCTGATGGGAATACACGACATGCACACCCCCCTCTTCCTGTGCCTCGCGCTGCTCACCGTTTCCGCCGCGCCTCCCGGCTCCGGGAGCCAGGGCGGCGGGGACTCGATGCTCTCCCTGACCGATGGCCGGGTCTTCGTCGGCCTCGACATGGAGCACGCCGAGGACGGTGTCCTGGTGCACTTCGACAACGGTGACGTGACGGTCCCCGCGCGGCTGGTGCGTGACGTGATCATCGGCGGGATCGAGGAGGCCGTGGCCGAGACCGAGGACGAGAAGAAGAAGCAGGAGAAGGGCTACGTGCGCTTCGAAGGCGAGTGGATGCAGCCCGGGCGCCGGGACAAGATCGTCGAGGAGCGCCTGGATGCCCGGCGGGCCGAGATCGAGGAGATGACCGAGCACGGCGAGTGGGCCAACCACCTCGAGGACGAGACGCGCCACTTCCAGTTCAAGTACACGATCCCGCGCTTCGTGTTCGAGGGCTACCGCGACCGCATGGAGGCCTACTTCGACATCTTCGCCAAGGACTGGAGGGTCAAGCAGCCGCGCGACAAGGGCAAGCTGACGGTCAACTTCTACGGCAGCCGCAAGGAGTTCAACCGCACCTCCGGCGCCAAGGGCGGCACCCTGGCTTACTTCATGTTCCTCGGGGACTACGACCTGAATGTCTTCTTCGATCGACTCGACCCGGAGCGCACCGAGACGATCATGTACCACGAGGCGAACCACTACCTGCAGAAGCTGATCGACACGCGCTTCAGCTACCCGCACTGGCCGGGCGAGGCCCTGGCGGAGTACTACGGGGGCAGCCTCTGGGACCCCAAGAAGAAGAAGCTCAGCGTGGGCCTTGTGCAGGAGGGCCGGCTGGTGGAGATCCGCAGCGACATCGCCCAGGGCGAGCGCCTGGGGATCCGCGACCTGATCCTCGAAGACCGCTACGAGGACTACACCTGGGGCTGGTCCCTGGTGCACTTCTTGATGAACGACAAGCGCTACGAGTCCAAGTTCAAGAAGTTCTTCGTGGGCCTGACGAGCGACTCGGACATCCGCCGCGTCGACAGCTCCTTCGCCCTGCGCACGGTCGAGGGACCGGACATGCTCGAGGCCTTCAAGAGCTACCTGGGCCTGCGCACGGACGAGGACCTGGCCGAACTCGAGAAGGAGTGGCACGAGTACATCGAGGAGACCCTCGAGATCAAGGGCACCAAGGGCATGGAGAGCGCCGCCCTCGCCGCCAAGTCGGGCGGCCGGAAGATCCGCGCCAAGCGCCTCTTCGAGGAGTGCATCGCCGCGGGGACCCCGAGCCCCAACGTCTACCACCACTACGCGCAGCTGCTGTGGAGCCAGAAGGAGAAGGACGCCGCCATCGAAGCCTGGCGCGAGGCCATCGCCCTGGATCCTCTGATCGGCGCGTACCACCACGCCCTGGGCACGGCCCTGGCCAGGAACGGCAAGGAGGAGGAGGGCGAGCGCGAGCAGGCCCTGGCCCTCGAGCTCGATCCCCAGGCCGACTCGTCGGGCTGGTCCGGCCTCTAGCTTCTGGCGGCTAGCGGCTAGCCTCAGAAGCTCGAGAGCAGCTCTGTCAGCTGCCGCTCGGGACTGCCCTCCGGCGTTCCGAACACCGAGCGCTGCCAGACCTCGCCCGCGCGGGGAAAGGACAGGCTGTGCTCGAAGCCGTCGACGATCGAGGTGTCCTGATCCAGGCGCGAGCTCGCGGGCAACTCGGCGAGCAGGGCGCGGGCACGCTCGAAGGCTGACGGCTCGAGGGCGGCGGCCCCTGCCCGGGGCCCCCCCAGGCGATCCGTCCACTCGACCCATCCGTCGCTGTAGAGAGCGACGCTCTCGTTCACCCCGGCGAAGCCACCCGAGCGACGCAGGGTCAGGATCGGGTCGGCGGCCAGGACCTCGAGGTTCTGGGCCGCAAGCTCCTGCGCGCGCCCGACGACACGCAGCCGGTAGCGGCCCGCCTCGAGGCCCGAGAGGCGCAGGGTCTGGGCGAAGGGCGCCAGGACCTGGGGCCGCAGCATGCCATCGTTCGGCGGCAGGCCGAGGGCCGTGACAACGAGCTCGAGGCCGCCGTCAGAAGCCCGCTCTCCCGCCAGCCGGAAGCCCGCGAAGGACCAGCCCGGGTTGGGCATGCTGCCCTCGATCAGGACCTCCAGGGTGCTGCCCTCGAGGCCGCGCTCAGGAGCTTGCACATCCTCGACGTAGACCGCCTGAGCCTCCTCTTCGCGGTGGGCGGCGACGATCGGCGCGTGCTGCAGGGCGGGGGGCGCGGAGAACCAGACCCGTCCTCCGTCGAGCTCGACGTAGCGCTCGCCCCCCCCCGCGAGGGAGAGCACGAGCTGGCGCCGCTCACCCAGGGGGCTGGCGAGGAGCGCCAGGGAGGGCTCCTGCGCCAACCAGGCCTCGGGGTCCGCGGGGGCGGCGTGCAAGCGCGAGCCGACGACGGCGGCCCGCTGCGTGCCCTCTGTGTCGAGGATGCGCACGACCGGACGATCCACCGAGAAGGTGCGCGCGACGACCACGCGCAGCCCGTCCGCGGGGCTGTCCAGCTCGAAGTCGGCTTGGGTGGGCATGCAGACGAGGGCGATCAGCAGCGCGCCGGGGGTCATGAGCACCCGGCCCCGGAGGCCGTCACCGGCTGGCCCGCGGCGCTCCAGGCGTCGAAGCCCCCCTCCACGTCGACGGCACGCGTGTAGCCGCGGCGCTGGAGCAGGCTGACCGCGGTCATCGAACGGTAGCCACTCTTGCAGTGCACGAGCACGCGCCGATCCTTGGGCACGCGCTCCAGCTGAGCATCGAGCTCGGGCAGGGGCAGCGAGAGCGCGGACTCGACGTGGCCGGCCTCGTGCTCGCCGGGCTGGCGCACGTCGAGCACCAGGGGCGGGTCCGCAGCCCCGACCTCGCGCGCCGCCGCGGCGACGTCGACCC
>JAJFFA010000402.1 GCA_021776885.1 Planctomycetota bacterium | reverse complement strand
CGAGGTCCTCGTTGATGATCGCGGTCACGCGCTCGTCGCGGCTGAGGATGTCGTTCAGGTCCTCGATCTCCGCCATCAAGGCGGCGTGCTCGGCCTCGAGCTTCTCGCGCTCGAGTCCCGTCAAGCTGCCCAGGCGCATGTCGACGATGGCCTGGGACTGACGGTCCGACAGGCCGAACTCCGTGGACAGGTCGAGCTTGGCCGCCTGGCGGTCGTCGGCCGCGCGGATGATGGCGATCACGCGGTCGATGTTGCCCACGGCGATGCGCAGGCCCTCGACGATGTGGCGCCGCTCTTCGGCCTTGCGCAACAGGTACTGGGTCCGGCGCCGGATGACCTCGCGCCGGTGGCGCAGCCAGGCGACCAGCAGCGCACGCAGGGTCAGGGTGCGCGGCTGACGCCGGTCGATCGCCAGGTTGATGATCGAGCAGGTCGTCTGCAGCGGCGTGAACTTGAAGAGCTGGTTGACCGTGACGGTCGTGTCTTCGCCGCGCTTGAGCTCGATCACGAGGCGCGTACCGTCGCGATCGGACTCGTCGCGTACGTCCGAGATCGAGGTGACCCGGCCGTCCTTCACGACGTCGACGATCTTGTCGATGATCGACGTCTTCTTGACCTGGTAGGGGATCTCGGTGACGACGATCCACTCCTTGTTGCCCTTGTCCTCGATGTGGTACTTCGCGCGCAGGCGCACCAGACCGCGGCCGGTCAGGTAGGCCTGGCGGATACCACTGCGGCCCATGATCGTGCCGCCGGTCGGGAAGTCCGGGCCGCTGACCAGGGAGAGCAGCGTCTCGTCCGGAACGTCCGGATCCCCCAGCACGGCGCGCAGGGCCGCGCAGATCTCGCGCAGGTTGTGGGGCGGCAGGCTGGTCGCCATGCCCACCGCGATGCCGTCCGACCCGTTGCAGAGCAGGTTCGGGAAGCGGCTGGGCAGGACCGAGGGCTGGGTGCGGGTGTCGTCGTAGTTGGGCTCGTGGTCGACGGTGTCCTTCTCGAGGTCCGCCATCAGCTCGACGGCGATGCCCGACATGCGCGCTTCCGTGTAGCGCATGGCCGCGGGCGGGTCGCCGTCGATCGAGCCGAAGTTGCCCTGGCCGTCCACCAGGGGATAGCGCAGCGAGAAGTCCTGGGCCATGCGCACCAGGGTCGGGTAGATCACCGACTCGCCGTGGGGGTGGTAGTTGCCCGAGGTGTCGCCCGCGACCTTCGCGCACTTGCGGTACTTGGCGCGCGGCCCGAGGTTCAGGTCGTTCATCGCCACCAGGATCCGGCGCTGGGACGGCTTGAGGCCGTCGCGCACGTCGGGCAAGGCGCGCGAGTGGATCACGCTGAGGGCGTACGTGAGGTACGACTCCTTCATCTCGCGCTCGATCAAGCGCGGCGTGATGCGCTCCCGCCCCGCGGGGAGCTGGGCTTCCGTGTCGGTCATCGGTCTATCGTCCTGGAGAGATGCGGTCGGCGCTCGGGCGCCGGCGAGTGTTCGGTGACGAGGGCGCGCAGGGCCAGCTGGCCGACGCCGAGCAGGCCCAGCTCACAGGCCACGGCGTCGATTCGGTCGAGGCAGACGGGCTCGAGGGCGCGGGTGCGCAGCTCGACCCCCCTGGGCGCCTCGTCCCAGAGGAGCCAGCCGTCGTCCGCGCCCTCCGCAGGCAGGAAGAGCTCCCCCGCCGGCATGAGCTTGTCGCTCGTGGCGACGATGCACGTGGGCAGCTCGAGGCGTCGCGCCTCCTCGAACCAGGCGGCCGCGCCCACGGGCGCCAGGAAGCTGCCGGCTCCGATGGCCTCCGTCCCGGTCCACAGGCGATCGACGCTGCCCAGGGCCGCGTGCAGGGCCGCGTCGTAGGTCAGGGTCACGTGCACCCCGTGTTCGATCAGCCGCGTCGCCACCCGTCGTCCCCAGAGGTGCGGCGCGCCTTCGGGCAACAGCACGCGCGGTGCGAACCCGGCCTGCTGCAGGGCGATCACGGCGCACTGCGCGCTCCACGACCCCGACAGGAGCGCGAGGGTCTCGCCGACGGCCATGCGCGCGCCGCGCGACAGCACGGCCTCGGCACAAGCCTCGCGGCGCGGCAGGCGCGCGCCCGGCGAGAGCGAGCGTCCATCCCAGACCTCGGGCGTGGCGGGCTTCTCCGCGCCATCCAGCCACAGGCCGAGCTCCTCGACCAGCGCCTGCGGGGCGTCGATCCCGCGCGCACGCGCCTCAGCCTCCAGCCCCGACAGGGCGCCGAACCAGCGCGCCACGGGTCCACGCCACGCGTGGGAACGCTGCACGGCGTCGAGATCCCGGACCCAGCGCTCGTGGAACGTGTCCCAGTCGAAGCTGGCCCGGGCCAAGGCCCAGTCCATGAGGGCTTGCGACGCGCTCTGGACGATCTCGGCCGCGGTCGCCAGGCGATCGTCGGGAAGCGCGGACAGGGCGTCGCGCAGGGCCGTGACAGCCTCGGAGCCCTCCGCGCAGGCCGGAAGGGCTCGGCCAGAACCTCCCCTGGACCGCGGGTCGGCGGAGAGGTGCGTCTGGCCCGGGCTCCAGTGGAAGGTGGTGCGGTTCGCCATGGGCAAAGTGAGCCGCGATTTTCCCCTCCTGGGGCGGCCGGATCCACTCGCCGCATACCTTTTTAATGCATCCGCCAGCCTGATCCCCAGGGCCCCTGGCCTGGCAGGCCGTGGTGAAAGTGCTTTGGTGCCAGGGCGGCGGCATCTGATTCAGGTTGGTGTCTGGAAACGCAGGCGAATCGGTGGATTCGGCGAGGCTTTCAGGCGCCGAGCTGGGGCAGAGGACGCCGTCCTGGCGCCGAATGACTTTCACCACGGCCTGCTGGGGCCCCCAGGAGTCGATTCCGCCCGGCCCCGCACCTGCTACCTTGGGCTGCATGCCGGAAACCCAGCTCTCTCCCCTCGCAGAAGCCCTCGGACGCGTCCCCTCGGGCCTCTACATCGTCTCGACACAGCACGGCCCCCTGCCCATGGGCTTCCTGGGCTCCTTCGTGCAGCAGATGGGCTTCGAGCCCCCCACGGTCTGCGTGGCCGTGGGCAAGGACCGGGACCACCTCGAGGCCATCCGCGCCAGCGGACGCTTCGCCCTGTCGATCCTCGACGACGCCTCGGCCGGACTCATGGGCGGCTTCTTCAAGCCCGCCCCGGAGGGCCAGTCGCCCTTCGACGGTCTCGAGACCCTGACCACGGCCTCGGGCTCGATCGTCCTGACGGGCGCCCTGGCCTGGCTGGACTGCAAGGTCACGGGCGAGCACGAGACCGGCGACCACGTGGTCGTCTTCGGCGAGGTCGTCGCGGGCGAACGCCTGCGCGACGCCGACCCGAAGGTCCACGTGCGCAAGAACGGGCTGTCCTACTGAGAGCCAAGCCAAGCGTACGGAGCCAGGCTCGGCTCAGCGAACGCCGACGACCAGGGCTAGCTTTGCCGCCCGGCGTTCGATCAACGCCAGATCGGTGGGGCGCCCGGCGGCGGCGTAGATCACCGCAGCTCGACGCAGGAGCTCTCGGTCGGCGCCACCCCAGCCCAGGGCCTCCTCGATCAGGGGCACAGCCGCGTCGAGGTCACCCCGGGCGAAGTGCGCTGCGGCCGCGGTGGCCACGCTCTCGGCGTCTCGCCGCAGGGCCAGGTTCTTGTTCGCGAGCTCGAACGCCAGATCGACGTCGCCCGCGTGGGCCAGGAGCAGATCGGCGAGCTCGCGCAGCTTGCCTTCGTCGCCCCGCTCGAAACCCGCGAGCATTTCGCGCATCGCCCGCGCCAACCACGCGTCGCCGCGCACCTCATCGCCCAGG
>JAJFFA010000401.1 GCA_021776885.1 Planctomycetota bacterium | reverse complement strand
CCCTGGGCCCCTTTGCCCGGGAGGAGGCTCCCGACGACCTCGACGTGAGCCTGACGCCCCTACCCGGGATCTCGGGGCGCGTGCTGCGCGCCGGCCAGCCCGTCGGCGAGGTGGACGTGCAGCTCTACCGCTCGGCTCCGGCGGACCGCAGGGTCGAGCTGAGCGGCACCCCCCTGCGCGTCCTGCCCTTCGCCTTCGACTCGACCCGTAGCGACGCGGACGGCCGCTTCCGGCTGACCCCGCGCGAGCCCGGCCGCTGGTACGTGCGGGCCATCTCCGACGCCGGCGACGCCGAGCTCGGTCCGATCGAGGTCGACCCGAGCGTCGGCCGCGCCGGTCTGATCCTCGACCTGGGTCAGGTGGGTTCGATCGAAGGTCGAGTGCTGCTGGAGAGCGGAGAGGACCCCGAGGGCTTCTCGGTGCGCGCGTCCCGGGGCGACGGCTTGCCCGCGACTGTGCGCAGCGCCGCGGACGGCAGCTTCCGCTTCGAGGGACTGCTGCCCGGTCCCTGGCTGGTGCGCGCCGAGCGCATGGAGGCCGTCCACGGCAGCGTCTCGATCGGCGCCGCCCATGGCCCGGCGCAGCTGCCCTCCAACTGCGAGGTGCGGGTCGGCGAGACGACCTGGATCGAGCTCGACCAGCCATCGGTCCAGCTCAGCGGTCGACTGCGGCTCGACGGCGGCGCTGCCGCGGGCTGGAACGTCGAGGCCTTCCCTTCCGATGGCCGCAGCGCCGAGCCCGTACGCAGGGCGGTGCTCGACCTCGAGGGCCGCTTCGACCTCGAGGTCCCGTCGCCCGGGCCCTGGACCGTGGTCCTGCGCCCCGGTCTCGAGCAGGCCTCGCCCCTGCGCCTGCTGCAGCGCATGCAGCTGGACGCGGGGGAAGCGACCCTCGACATCGCCCTCGAGACCGCGACCCTCGAGGTGCAGCGGCCCGCAGGCGCTGGGAGATGGATGGTCGGCAGCCACTTCGAGGGCGAGGCTCTCTCCTGGTCGATCGAGCTGCCGCCGGCGCCGAAGGACGGCGCCCCGCTGGTCTACATGCAGGTCCCCGCCGGCGAGGTGCGCCTGAGGCTCATCGAGCTGCACGAGGACGAGCTACCGACCTTCTCCACCCTGGCGAGCGGAAGCTTGCGCCCCGGCGAGACCCTGCGCCTGAGCGCGCCCTGAGCTCGGCGGTACGCCTCAGGTCGGCTCGACGACGGCCGTCATCGACCCGGCGCTGCGCTGAATGCGTGGATCCGCGCCGTAGGCGTGGACTTGCTCCTGCTTCAGCTCGGCCACCTCCAGGCTGCCGGTCCAGACGATCACCCGGCCGCTGGCGTCCACCTCCTGGGCCAGGCGGTAGGCCTTTCCCGGGGCGTGCCCGAAGACCCGACCGAGCATCTCCACCACGTAGGGATAGCTGTGATCGTCGTCGTCCAGGAGCAGCACGTTCCAGCGCGGGGCGAGGCGCGTGCGCTCCTCGACCCTTTCCTCCGTGGCGGTCCCGGCATCCATGCCCCGAGGATACCCACGCGTCGGCATCCGCGGGGTCGGCCGACGGCCGGGTGGCCCCGGCCGGGGGGGGTGGCGAGGCCGCCGCGGGCGGAGCTACAATTCGCCCGTACCGTGTACTGGATCGGAGCTCGAGTTGGGAGAGATACGGAATTGGACCGGACGACGCGGGGCGATAGCCCTGGTTGCGCGGAACTTCGTACCCACCGCGCCGGATCCGCTTTTCGTCTGCGTCGGTCGCCGCAACGCATGTGCGCAGCGGCAAGGGCGCGACACCATTCCGCAGAAACTGAGCCTTCTGAGAAACTGATCCATGGGTAAGCGCCTTTACGTCGGCAACCTCTCTTACGACAGCACCGAAGACAGCATCCGCGCGGCGTTCGCCGAGGGCGGACGCAACGTCACTGACGTCCACGTCATGACCGACCGCGAGACCGGCCGCCCGCGCGGCTTCGCGTTCGTCGAGTTCTCCACCGACGCCGAGGCCCTGGCGGCCATCGAGCAGCTCGACGGCCAGGCGCTGGACGGCCGCAACCTGCGCGTCAACGAAGCGCGTGAGCGCCAGCCCCGCGGCGGCGGCGGCGGCGGCGGCGGTGGCGGCTACGGAGGCGGTGGCGGCGGTTACGGCGGCGGCGGCGGCGGCGACCGCTGGTAGGAGAGTCGGCCGGGCGTGGCGCGGCGCGCTCGGCGCGCCCGCCACCTGCCCGACTCTCTACCGAACGGGCCTACTTCTTGCGCCCGGCCACGGCCTTTTTGCGCACGGGCTTCTGCTTGCCAGCGGCAGCCGTCTTGCCGGCGGCAGCCTGCTTGCGCGGCGCCTTCTTCTTGGCCGAAGCAGCCGTCTTTCCGGCGGCTGCCTGCTTGCGCAGCGCGGGCTTCTTGCCCGTTGTCTTCGTCGTGGCTCCCCTGCCCGCGGCAGCTTTCGCCGCCGGCTTGGCCTTGGCCTGCTTCTTGCGCCGATGGTCGCGCGCCTTGCCGATGTACGTGGTCGCGTCCGGCGTCTTGCAGCTCGTCTCGCCGTGATCGACCTCGACCCGCCCGATGCGCTTGGCTGCGGCGACGGCCTTCTTCTGCAGCCCGTCACTCCGGGTTCCGATGGCGATCAAGGCGTTGTTCATCGCGTAGCGCACGCGGTTCGGCGCCGCATGAATCTCGGCCTCGATGCGCGCGATCCAGGGCAGGAACTGCGCGTCCGGCTGCGGGCCCTCGGCCATGGCCCAACCCGCCACCACGTGCCAGCCAGCGGTGGCCAGCCACTCCCTCTTGGCGCTCGCCGGCCGGGTCCAGGCGGCGATCTTCTTCTGCCCGTGGGGCCCCGCGATCACGAGGCCGGCGAACGCACCCGTGGTCACGTAGTCGCTGAGGTCGCGCACCATCTTGTCCAGCTCGGCGGCCTTCATCTGCGCCGGGTCGGCCACCTTGGCCGCGAGGACCCGCGCGTCGTGGTTGCCCGAGGCCCACAGGGCACGGGCCAACTCCGTGTCCGGGCGCAGGCGCTTGGCCAGCTTCTCCTGGTGGGCGTAGCTGACTCCGTACATGGGGTCCGTGACCCCGTGCCGGCCGTAGGTCTTGCGCGTCTGGGCCGAGCCCAGGGACTCGAGCTCGCGCAGGACGGCGGCGGCGGCGTTCTGGGTGGCCATCGCGTACCTCCTCAGGAGCCCGAGTTCTCGAGCATGTGTTGCAGTTCCTTGACCGCGTTCAGGTGCGAGCGACCGCCGAACTGCGAGAACAGGACGACGGGCTGGGCCACCTCGAACAGGGTCGCGGCTTCGGCCGTGCTGCCGCGGCGCACGTGCCCCAGGGTCCAGGTCTCGAGCCCGCGGTAGGCGCGTTCGACCTTTCCCGCCTCGAGGTCGCGGCGCAGCAGGCCGGCCAGGACCTCGGCCCGGGCGACGAACTCGTACTCGCCGCGCACGGCGCTCAGCTCGTCGGCGGAGAGCAGGCCGCGGTTGTCCGGCG
>JAJFFA010000041.1 GCA_021776885.1 Planctomycetota bacterium | reverse complement strand
GTACGGAAAATCTGCATCTGCCAAGTTCAAGAAGCGAGCAGATCGGGCAATGGCGGGGGGCAACAGCCTTCTGGCCCAGCGTATTGAGCGGCTCGATCGCGACTACCGAGTCCATCTCGCGCGGGCGGATGCTCTGGAGTGCGAAGGCAAAGCTCCGGCAAGCTCGCCCAACCGCTTAGAGTTCGGTCCGGTAGCGCTGATCACACCGACTGTTGCCAGACCGGACGCCCTTCTCCTCGATCGAGTGCGTAGGCAGCAAAGCGACTCGGTCGGAATGCAGCTAACCGAGGGCGTGGTTGCCTTCGCATCTCCTGGCGACAACGCCGCGATGGCCGCAGAACCGACTGTGTTGGGCTATGGGCTCGTCGAACAAGCAGCGCTCAGTCGACTCGTTGGAGCGCGCGCGGCCGAGGCGACGCTTGGCCAGGTGGTTCACCTAAGTGATGAGAGCTTGGTGGCAACGGGGCGAGTGCCCGTACGGGACCTTGGCTTCATGCGCATCTTCGTGACCAAGGGCACGTGGCGGCAGCTCCAAACCAAGACCCTCTACCAGGTCTTCGGAGTCTGGGAGTCGCCGGAGGGCAAGCGATACAACTTGACCCTCAGCTTCATGGAAGGCGCTGGAATGCCCATCAGGCAGCTCATCGCCGACATTCTGCGCTCACTTGAGTTCAAGGAGGGGTGGCGGCTCGTGTCCTTCGAGTCTAAGACCGTCGGACTCTACGACTTGCCCGCACCGGGCGGCCCTGCAGGCATGTCACCCAGCTCTCTCGACCGACCAGTCTCGCCCCTCGCTCGAGACTGCGGTGCCGTTCGTTTCCAGCTTCCCAAGCGGTCAACTGCGGCCCCGGAGTTCATCGGCCCGACCAAGGACGAACTAGGCTTCGAGACCCTGTTCCTCGACGGGATCTCGGTCGATCCCGAGTACGCCGTGTACTTCAGTACGAGCCGGTTGGCACTCGCTGACTATCGGAAGCACTTCAGGTCGGGCATCGACCATCGAGCGATGTTCACGGACGAACCGTCAGCTCGGATCGAGGACGTAGGTTCAGGGCCTGTATTGGTCGAGAGTGGTAGGCTCCGAGTTTCGAACAACCCCGAATCGATGCCCAGAGCGGTTGCGATCACCGTCTGCGCAGTCGGCATGGATGGCACGGGTTCAATCGTGAGCGTCACGGTCTACTCGAAGGGAAAGACAGATCTCGCTCGCGACAGCCGAGCCGTTGCGTGGAACGCGAAGCAGATCATTGAGGGCATCCGGGCTTCCGAGGGCTATGCGCTTATCGATCCGAGCACTCTCTAGCAGCCGTGGTGAAACTGACCGCGCGCCAGGTTCGTGCATCGCCGACCGAATAGGGGTGGCGTCAGATTGAGGGTGTCCCCCCCACGAAAACACTTGCCTAGTCAGAAGAATCTGTGGGTGCTCTGAGGAGCTCACGGTGCCCGCGGAACGAGCGCGCCAGCTTCTTCATGGGCTCGATGCGCGAGCGCATCACCTTGCTGCACCAACGGTCCAGAAACTTCCCAGCCCAGGTCGGGGATACGTAGGCGTCCTGTCCACAACCTCGGCCGCGCCATAACCCACGGCAGGGACGAAGGTTGCGGATGGGTACAATAGCGGCATGGCAGCCGAGTTCCACCCGTTGAGATCGCTCCTGCTGGCCGTTTCGGGCTGGGTCAGCGGGCACCAGCAGGACGTGATCGCCTACCTCGTCGAGGAGAACCGCGTCCTGAAGGAGCAGCTCGGTGGGCGGCGGATCCGGCTGACGGACGATCAGCGCCGCCGGCTCGCTGCAAAGGGCACCGGATCGGGCGCAAGGCTCTCGCTGCGGTCGCGGCCATCGTGACGCCCGACACGATCATGCGCTGGCATCGAAGGCTGATCGCGGCGAAGTGGACGTACTCGGCGAAGCGTGTCGGTCGTCCCGGGCTCATGAAGCGCATCAAGGCGCTCATCGTTCGGATGGCGACGGAGAACCCGTCGTGGGGCTACTGCCGGATCCAGGGCGAGTTGAAGGAGCTGGGGCACGTCGTGGCCTCGACGACGGTCGCGAACGTCCTGAAGCAGAACGGGATCAAGCCAGCACCCGACCGCCCTTCCTCATGGCGCAGTTTCCTCCGAGCCCACTGGGGCCAGGTCGTGGCGACGGACTTCTTCACGGCGGAGGTCTGGACGCCGAAGGGGCTTCGCACGCACTACGTGCTATTCCTGATCGAGCTGAGCACGCGCCGCGTGCATGTGGCTGGTATCACACGGCACCCCGACGAAGCATTCATGGCGCAGGTGGCGCGCAACCTGACGGACATCATGGACGGCTTCCTGGTCGGGCATCGTTTCCTGATCTGCGACCGCGACACCAAGTTCACCGCTCGGTTCAAGCGGGTGCTGAAGGAGGCGGGCACGGAAGTGGTGCTCACACCGCGCCAGGCGCCGAACTGCAACGCGTTCGCAGAACGCTGGATCCTCTCCATCAAGTCGGAGTGCCTGGACCGGATGATCTTCTTCGGCGAGCGCCGGCTGCGAGAAGCGGTGGGGGAGTTCGTCGCGCATTATCACGAGGAGCGCGTTCACCAAGGGCTTGGCAATAGGCGGATCGACCCGCGCCCTGAGCGCGCTGGCGAGGTCCGCTGCGACGAGCGCCTCGGCGGCCTCCTGAAGCACTACCACCGGGCGGCCGCGTGATGCTCGCCAACCCGCTTCCTGGCCCCGTCAGCGCGTCGGCCGAGTTTCTGGACCCCACGGGATCGCGCCGGGCGTTGCCCTTGGAGTCCAGGACGAGGGCCCGGGTCCGTGCCGGCCCGAGAGGGCGAGCGCACGTGCCCGAATCGTAGACGCGCGCCGCGCCCCGGGGACCCGGGTCGCGGCGTTTCATCCGCGAGGCTGTTATCCACTCCGGCGGCTCTCTCGGGTGCTTTAGAGAGTTCGAGAGCGCGTCCGCCTTGGGCATCGAGGGCAACGCCCCCTTCTCGACTCGCAACCCGATCACTCGCCAGCGAACCGAGAGCACGACGTCGCGAACGCGCTGCGTGCAAGCTCGCGGGAGAAGCGTACTTACGCCGGAGCCCGTCGTCGGGCCACTCAGCGCGCCGTCAACCACTCGCGCGGCGCAGTTCCCGTCTCCCGAGGGGAGTGGCTCCCCGAGTAGGACTTGAACCTACAACAACTCGGTTAACAGCCGAGTGCTCTACCATTGAGCTATCGGGGAACGCAGCCGAACAACGTACGCTTCCGGGCGGCCGTTTCTTGTGGCTGGGGTGGGTTATCGGGTGGGAGTGGGGGGCAGCTGAAGGCCATCTGGGTGGGGGCGTCGCGGGGCCT
>JAJFFA010000005.1 GCA_021776885.1 Planctomycetota bacterium | reverse complement strand
AGGGACGCAAGGTCCTGGTGCTCGAGAAGCGCCACGTCCTGGGCGGGGCGGCGGTCAGCGAGGAGCTCTGGCCGGGGTACACGATCTCCGTCTGTAGCTACGTCGTCAGCCTGCTGCGGCCGTGGATTATCCGCGACCTCGACCTGCCGCGCTTCGGGCTGGAGATCCTGCCCCTCGAGTCGTCCTTCTCGCCCTACCTCGACGGGCGCGCCCTGTGCCGCTGGGCCGACCCGGAGCTGACCCGGCGCGAGATCGCCGCCTTCAGCCCCAAGGACGCCGAGGTCTACCCCGAGTTCGGGCGCGCGATGAGCCAGCTGGCGCGCTTCGTCAAGCCCCTGATCGACGGCCCGGCGCCCAAGCCCGGGTCGCTGCATCCGCGCGAGCTGCTGAACCTGGCCCGGCTCGGCGGGCGCTTCCGCGAGCTGGACCCCGACCTGCGCGGGGACTTCATGCAGCTGATGACCGCCAGCGCAGCGGACCTCCTGGACGGCTGGTTCGAGTCCGACCAGCTCAAGGCCCCGATGGCCGTGTCCGGGATCATCGGCACCTTCCTGGGCGTGCGCTCGCCGGGGACCGCCTACGTGCTGCTGCACCATTACATGGGTGAGATCGACGGGGCCTACCGCTCCTGGGGATTCTCCAAGGGCGGCACCGGGCAGGTCAGCCTGGCGATCGCCGGGGCCGCGCGCCACCTGGGGGTCGAGATCCGCACCGAGACCGGGGTCGGAGAGGTCATCGTCGAGCACGGCGAGGCCAAGGGCGTCGTGCTCGAGAACGGCGACGAGCTCCACGCCAAGACCGTCGTCTCCGGCCTGGACCCCCACCGCACCTTCCTCAAGCTCGTCGGCGCCGATCACCTGCCCGACGAGTTCCTGGCCCAGATCAAGCGCTTCAAGATGCGCGGCAGCTCGGCCAAGGTGAACCTCGCCGTCGACCGCGTGCCGGTCTTCCGCTCGCGTCCCGGGGACGGGCCGCACCTGCGCGGGGACATCGCCATCGCGCCCTCGATCGACTACCTCGAGCGCGCCTACGACGACGCGAAGTACGGCGAGTTCAGCAGCCGCCCCTACCTCAACGTGGTGATCCCCTCCCTGGTCGACCCCAGCGTGGCGCCCCCCGGCAAGCACGTCGTCTCGTGCTTCGTGCAGTACGCGCCCTACGCCCGCAACGGCGGCGCCGCCTCCTGGCCCGAGCAGCGCGAGGCCCTGGGCGACGCCGTGGTCGACACCCTCGAGGAGCACGCACCCGGCTTCCGCGACTCGATCCTGCACCGTCAAGTCCTGACCCCCTGGGACCTCGAGCAGGAGTTCGGCTTGACCGAGGGCAACATCTTCCACGGCGAGCTGTCCCTCGAGCAGCTCGCCTTCCAGCGCCCGGCGTCGGGCTTCGCCCACTACGCCACGCCGATACCCAAGCTCTGGATGTGCGCCTCGGGGACCCACCCCGGCGGCGGCATCATGGGTGCCCCCGGCGCCCTCGCCGCCCGCGCCATGCTGGCCAAGGGGGCCCTGTGAAGGGGCGCATCGTGGTCCTGGGCGGTGGCGTCAACGGCCTGGCCGCCGCCACCCTGCTGGCCCGCGGAGGCTGCAGCGTGACCCTGGTCGAGGCGCGCTCGGTCTGCGGCGGGCTGTCCGCCGGCGAAGAGTTCGCCCCCGGCTTCCGACACGCGGGGATCCTGCACGACGCGGCCCACCTCCCGCGCGACCTGTTCGGCCGGCTGAACCTCGGCGCCCACGGCCTCGAGCGCGAGAGCGCGGACGCGCCACTGCTGGCCCTCTCGCCGCGCGAGGGCGGAGCCCCGCCCCTGCGCCTGTTCCGCGACGCGGGCCGCACGCGCAGCGAGCTCGAGCGCTTCAGCCCGAGCGACGTCACGGCCTTCGACGGCTGGCAGGCGCTCCTGGGCCGGGTCGCCGACTTCGCGCGCCGCGTCCTGGCCGAGCCCCCGCCCGAGATCGACCCGCGCAGCGGCGGCGCCTTCCTCGAGCTGGCCCAGACCGCCGTCGCCCTGCGCCGCCTGGGCGAGGCCGACATGCTCGAGCTGCTGCGCGTGGCCCCCATGGCCGTCGCCGACTGGATGAAGGACAGCTTCGAGCACCCGCGCCTGCAGGCCGCCCTGGCCGCCCCCGCCCTGTGCGGGACCTGGCTCGGACCCTGGTCCGCTGGCTCGGCGGCCCTGCTCCTGGCGCACCAGGCCACCCGCGGCGAGGCCCTGCGCGGCGGCGGCGCCGCCCTGGCCCGGGCGGCCGAGGCCGCGGCCCGCGCGGCCGGGGCCGACCTGCGCTGCGATGCGCGGGTCGAGGGCCTCGAGGTCGACGCCGGGCGCGTGCGCGCCGTGCGCCTGGCCGATGGCTCCTCGCTCGAGGCGGATGGGGTGCTCTCGACCCTCGAGCCCAAGCGCACCCTGATCGACCTCGTCCCGCGCACCCAGCTCCCGCCCCTGTTCGAGGCCGCCCTGGCCAAGTGGCGCACCCGCGGCACCACGGCCAAGGTGCACCTGGGGCTCGAGGGCGGGGTGCCCTGGCCCGAGGGGAGTGACGCAGCCGGCGGCGACGGCCCGCCCCCCGCGGGCTTCAGCACCGGCGCCGACCTCGACCAGCTCGAGCGCGCCTTCGACGCCGTCAAGTACGGCGAGATGTCCGC
>JAJFFA010000400.1 GCA_021776885.1 Planctomycetota bacterium | reverse complement strand
CGAGGTCCTGGGCGAGAGCGCGCCCGGCTTCGACCTCGCCGGCCACCCCGCCTTCCGCCCGACCCTGGCGCGCGCCCGTGACGAGGGCGGACCGGCGGCGTCCGAGCGCCTCCTGCTCGCCGCGCAGGGTAGGACCCAGAGCGCCTACCTGCTCTGCCGACCGGTGTACGGAAACGCCGAGCGCCGCGCTCCGCTGGTCGGGTTCGTGGTGGGCCTGTTTCGCATCGCCGACGTCGCGCAGGCCCCTCGGAAAAACACGCAGACGCGGGGAATCCAGCTCTGCATCCTCGATTCGACCACGGCGAACGCGGCGCGAGCGCTCCTGCTCGGCGACCTCGCCGGCGAGCGCTACCTCGGCCTGCACTCGATCGCGCGCGTCGACGTGGGCGAACGCGTGTGGGAGCTGCACATGACGGCCAACGAGGAGTACTCCCCCGGCGTGGGCTGGCAGCCCTTCGTGTTGCTGGCCGGCGGCCTCCTCTTCAGCGCGCTTCTGGGCGGCTTCTTGCTGCTTGTCACCGGTCAGACCGCCCACGTGCAGCGCGTGGTCGCCGAGCAGACCGCGGAGCTGCGCGAGGCGGCCGAGATGCTCTCGCGGCAGAACGAGGATCTGGACGGCTTCGCCTACATCGCCTCGCACGACCTGAAGTCGCCCCTGCGCGCGATCATGCACCTGGCCACCTGGATCGATGAGGACGCAGCGGACGTCCTCTCCGCCGAGTCGCGCGGGCATCTCGAGACGATGATGAAGCGCGTGGCTCGCATGGATCGCCTGCTCGACGACCTGCTCGACTACTCGAAGTCGGGGAGGCAGGGGGCGCTGGTCGAGGTCACCAGCCTCGGAGAACTGATCAGCGGCATCATCTCTCTGCAGGATGTGCGCGAGGGCTTCGAGATTCGCCTGGTCGGAGCGCCGATCTGGCTCGAGACCCAGCGCTCACCCCTGGAGGTCGTGCTGCGCAACCTGATCGGCAACGCGCTCAAGCACCACGACCGAGCCCAGGGCCGAATCGAGGTGCGGGCGCGCATCGAGGGGGCGCAGGTCGCCATCGACGTCAGCGACGACGGACCGGGCATCGCCCCGGGCTTCCACGACGAAGTCTTCAAGATGTTCACGAAGCTGCGCCGCCGAGACGAGGTCGAGGGCAGCGGGGTGGGATTGTCCATCGTGCGCAAGCTGGTGAACTCCTACGGCGGTGACATCTGCATCGCGTCGGATGGCCAGCGCGGCACGACCTTCTCGTTCACCTGGCCGGCCACCCTGGCCGGGGACGAGGCGTCGGAGGGCGCGCGCCCCGCACCCGCCCTGCCGCGTGTCACGGCGCCGGCCGAGCGGCCTCCCGCGGCATGAGCGGGTGAGCTGAGCGCAGGATCCGGCCTGGCGTCGCCGTTGCAGGCTAGATCCGGCAGTCGGGGCAGATCGGGGGTACGCTTGAGAACCTGTCCCTTTCGAACCTGCCATGATGCGTCTCCTCGCCCCCCTCGCGCTCTCGAGCGCCTGCCTGCTCGCTTCGCCCGCCGCCGCCCAGACCCCGATCCGGGTCCTGACCACCGATTTCGAGCGCAGCAACCAGTGCGGCGGGCTCGACTTCACCTTCACCTCGGGCAACGTCTATCAGACCGCCCGCAGTCGCTTGAGCGACCCCGCGAACTTCGGTGCCGGCGGTGTCGTGCCGCGTCCGATCCAGTTCCAGCCACCCGTTTGCTGCCTGACGCCCGAGAACCTCGAGGACGCTGACGTGGTCCTCGTGGCGAGCCTCGCGAAGGGCTTGCAGGCCTGCGAACTCGAGGCCCTGGCGGACTTCGTGGCCCAGGGCGGTGGCGTCTTCCTGGCCTTCAACTCGGCCTCGCGGGGCCTCGGTCCCGCGCTGGGCGCGACGCCGGCGGACAGCTCCTGCGGCGGCGGCACCTCCCAGGTCGCCGACCCGGGCTCGCCCCTGATCGCCGGGCCCTTCGGGACCGTGGTCGGTCCGTGGAACCTGCCCTGCCACGAGCGCTTCGTGGATGTCGGCCCCAACGGCAACGCCGTCTTGACGGACACGAACACCCAGCGCGCCTTCGCGGCCAGCTTCGTCTTCGGCTCGGGGCGCGCGGTGATCGTCAACGACGAGGAGTGGATGGGTTCGGCGGCCCAGGGTGGCTGCGCTGCCGCGCAGCTCCCGGACCCGGACCGCGAGCGCTTCCTCTTGAACCTGATGGCGTGGCTCGCGCCGGCCCCCGGCTTCCAGTCCGTCGCTGGCCCCGCCTGCAGCGGGGGCACGAGCTACTGCAGCTCGAACCCGAACTCCGCCGGCCCCGGCGCGGCGCTGGGGTTCACGGGCTCGACCAGCATCGCGGCGAACAGCGCTGGCGTGAGCGTCCAGGGCGCCCCGCCGAACAAGGCGGGCCTGTTCTTCTACGGCTTCGGCCGCGCCGAGATCGTGTTCGGCGACGGCTTCCGCTGCGTGTCGAACCCCACGGCTCGCCTGCAGCCCCTGGCCTTCTCCGATGGCGCGGGCAACGTCCAGCGCTCTCTCGACTTCAGCGTCGCCCCCCTCGGCAGCGGTCCCAACAGCATCACGGGCTGCTGCACCCTGCGCTTCCAGTACTGGCATCGTGACCCGATGGGGCCGGGCGGCTCGGGCTTCAACCTCTCGGATGGCCTCGAGGTCACCTTCCTGCCGTAGG
>JAJFFA010000399.1 GCA_021776885.1 Planctomycetota bacterium | reverse complement strand
GATCGTCTGCGGGCCGAGCAGGAAGCCCTCGTGGGCGGCGGGTGCCAGGCCGGAGTCGATCTGGTTGACGAAGGCCGAGATGTCCTCGCGCCGCTTCTGGTTGAGGGAGAAGAGCGGGATCTCGACGAAGTCGAGCATGCTGTCCTTCAGCCCCGAGGCGGAGACGCCGGCGCCGGTCAGGGGGCGCGACTCGACCGTGCCGTTGGCCAGCACGATGTCCACCAGGGAGCGCTGCTCCTTGCGCCAGACGCCATTGAAGCTGGCCACGACGAAGTGGTTGCGGCGCGGCACCTCGAGGAAGGGCTCATCGATCACGACGTCGTTGTTCGTGCCCGTGGGCAGGGTGTGGCAGACGTTGCACGACCCGACCCCGTTGACGGAGGTCACGTCGAAGTACGCGTCCTGGCCGTTGATCGCGTCGGCGTCGATGACGCGCCCGTCGACATTGCGCAGGACGCCGCGGTTGCTGACGACGCGGCGCCGGTCCTCGTTCGGGTTGGCGGGTTGCTCGAGGGAGAAGACGTACTCCTGGAACTTCTCGAACTGGCCGCCGGGGGCCTCGTCCAGGGTGGCGCCCCCCAGCAGCCCGTCGAAGGCGCCGTTGAAGTCGACCAGGTCGTCGCGCTCGCCGCGCCAGTGCAGGGGCACCAGGTCGGCGATGCCACGCATGGTCTGCGTGACCAGCGGGCCCTTGTCGTCGAAGGGCAGGTTGGAGAGGTCCCAGACGAGCATGTCCGTGTCGCCGTCGACGTGGCAGGAGTTGCACGACGCGTTGTTGTGCATCGAGAAGCTGCCGTCGAAGAACAGGGTGCGCCCCGCCGCGCGCTCGGCCGGCGTGGGGTCGAGGCCCAGGTCGAGGCTGCGGGTCAGGCTGGGGGCGGGGCCGCTGAGGTCGTAGTCCTCCACCGTGTTGCTGCCCCAGCAGTACACCAGGGCGCGCTCGGCGGCGCCGCCTCCGTCGCTCTCGATCAGCACCGCGCGCGGGATCGAGCCCACGTCCCACTCGGCGACGAAGCGTCCCAGGGGGTCCAGGTGGGTGACGTTGTCCGTCAGCAGGCCGGCCACGTAGCCGTGGCCGTTGTCCGCGAAGTCGAGGGCCACGGGCTGGCCCACCGTGCGCGTCGGGTCGAACTGCACTCCGGCCTGCATGCTGTCCGAGTCGTCCAGGTCGATGATGCGCACGGGCTCGACCACCGAACCCGGCGAGAGCACGGCGATGGTCAGGCGGTTGCGCACGATGTCGCCGCGGATCGCGGGCTCGCCGGCCAGGGCGAAGTCCTTGTTGTTGGCCTCGGTTCCCAGCTGCCAGACCGCCCCGGTGGTCGGCTGGACGCCGACGCCGAAGAGCACGGCGCCCATGTCCCGCGCCACCGGCACGGGGGCCATGCCGCTGGAGATGAGGAACAGGTCGTGGTCGGGCAGGCCGCTCTGGGCCACCGCCGGGTCCTCGAGGTCGAGCACCCGTCCGGGTCCGGCATCGAGCACGTTGGGACCGGTGTCGGCCACGGAGTTGTTGCCGGAGAACAGCGGCGCGACCAGCACGTCCCCGTTCGCGAGCAGGGTCATGTGGCGCGGCGCCTCGGAGGGGATCCTGTACGTGCGCTGCAGGCGGCCGGCGTCGATGTCCAGCTCGACCACGCTGTCCGTGCCCTGGGAGCTGACGAAGGCGCGTCGCGTTGCGGGGTTCACGACCACGTCGGCCGGCTCGGAGGGCAGGTCGATCAGCTGGTCGACCTGACCGCTGGCCAGGTGCACCCGGGCCAGGACGCTGGTCCCGCGGCAGACCACCAGGGCGTAATCGAAGACGGCGCCGCCGCTGCCGCTCCACAGGGCGATCGAGACCGGGCCCCAGGGCAGGCGCACGCTGCGCAGCAGGCTGCCGTCCGGGGCGAACTCGGTCAGGGTCGAGTCGTGGGAGTTGAGGGCCAGCAGGTTGCCGCTGACCGGGTGCAGCAGCATCGGGCGCACGGGAGCGTTGACCAGATCGATCCAGGCGCCCTCGACGTTGTCGAGCACGCGGAACGGAGCCTCCTGCAGTTCGGGCGGCGTGTCCGTGTGGGCACCGGCGTCGCCGGAGCTGACGGTCTGCCCGAAGAGGGCGAGGGTCGAAAGCGACACCGCGCCAGCGGTGAAGAGAGCGCGAAGGGGACGACGCATGGGGCCTGCCTGGGGGTCAGCGGAAGAGGGTCTGCCTGCAGTTTAGCCCACCTTGTTATCAGGGAGGGCCAGGGGAGGCCGGATACGCGGGGCACCGGCGTCCGTTTCGTTAGAGTCAGGGCCTTCGTCCCCCAGGGGTCACACTCCCTTCGCCGTTTTTCCTGGTTCTGATGAGTCCTGCCCGCACCCGCACCCGCACCCGCACCCTGGCCCTCCTGCTCTCCCTCTGCGTCCCCGCGGCAGCGTTCCAGGAGGTCACCGACAGCGAGGAGACGCCCCCGGCCGACCCGGTCAGGACCCGGCACGAGGTCCAGATCGACGGCGCCAGCGTGGTCTACGCCGCGCAGACCGGGGTCCTGACCCTGGAGAGCGACAGCGGAGAGGAGCGCGCCGACGTCTTCCACGTCGCCTACCTGCTCGAGGGCGAGGGGGACCCCGCCACGCGGCCGGTGACCTTCGTCTTCAACGGCGGCCCCGGCTCCTCGTCGGTCTGGCTGCACCTGGGCGCCTTCGGTCCGCGCCGCGTGCGCATGGACCCCGAGGGCTTCCCCCTGCCGCCCCCCGGGGAGCTGATCCCCAACGAGCACTCGATCCTGGACATCACGGACCTGGTCTTCATCGACCCCGTGACGACCGGCTACAGCCGCCCCGCCGAGGACGTGGCCAAGTCCAACTTCCACGGCGTGCAGGAGGACGTCGAGTCGGTGGGGGAGTTCATCCGGCGCTGGACGACGGAGAACGAGCGCTGGGCCTCGCCCAAGTTCCTGGCCGGGGAGAGCTACGGGACGACCCGCGCCGCCGGTCTCGCCGGCCACCTGCAGCAGCGCCACGGTCTGTACCTGTCCGGGATCGTGCTGGTCTCGTCGATCCTCGAGTTCCAGACCGCGCGCTTCGACACGGGCAACGACCTGCCCTACGTCCTCTTCCTGCCGACCTACGCCGCCATCGCGCGCTACCACGGCGCCCTCGCCCCGGAGTACTCCGAGGGCGGGCTGAAGGACTTCCTGGCAGAGGTCGAGGCCTTCGCCCTGGGGGACTACGCCACGGGCCTGTTGCTCGGCAATCGACTCTCCGCCGGAGAGAA
>JAJFFA010000398.1 GCA_021776885.1 Planctomycetota bacterium | reverse complement strand
CGTCGTACATGTCGCGCTTCTGCCCGATGGAGTCCCAGCGCGTGACGCCGTCGTCGTCCTCGGTCTCGCCGCTGGCGTCCTTCCAGTGCGAGAGGGAGTGCCAGGTCCCGCGCACGCCCGGGATGAAGTTGCAGTAGCGGTTCGTCTGCCCGTGGTCGAGCATCACGCTCGCCACGCGCGAGGCCCCGGACCACAGGGCCAGGGCCGTGAGGTCCAGCAACAGGTCGAGGTACTCGCCGTGGTCCGTGGGCACGGCAGCCGGCGGAGTGTCCGCATCGAAGGGCAGCCCGTACTCGCGCGCCCGCTCCAGACGCCCGACGGTGGCCTCGTCCTGGACGAAGGCGATGCGCCGCTCGAGGCCGCGGATCGCCTCGAGGTAGGCGTCGAGGCGCTCGCGATCGGCGCGGGACACGCGCCGGCGCAGGGCCGCGGCCTGGGAGCGCAGGTCGTCGAGCAGGCTGGCGTCGCCCGCCACGCCGTCGCCGAACAGGAGCTGGAACACCGCGCGCGGATCGGTCTCGCGGAACACGGGCCGCTCGGAGCTGTGCCACGAGAGGGTGTTGCGCGGGATGTCCGCGGAGAAGTGCCCCTCGCCCCGGGTGCTCAAGCTGAGCGCCGGGGCGACGCAGTCCTGCCCCACGCTGCGCGCCGCGATCTGGTCGACGCTGGCCCCACCGCTGGTCAAGGCGCGGGCGTCGTACTCCCCGCCCGTGAGCCAGGTCGCCGTCCCCGGGCCGTGGTCGTTGCCCAGGGGCGTCCACAGGTTGCGCGGCAGCAAGAGCTGCGACACGTGGCGCTGCAGGGGAGCCATGCTGGCGTTGAGGCGCAGGAGCTCGCTGCTCTCGCTGACCTGCTGCGGCTCCCAGCGACCCGTGCTGACCCCGTTCGGGAAGTAGAGCCAGACCGCGCGCACCGGCACCGGGGCGGCGCGCGGCACGAGGGACTCGAGCCGCGGCAGGGAGAGCAGGGCGCCCGCGCCGCGCAGGAACTGTCGGCGGGCCAGCTTCAAGGCACGAGCTCCACGTTGCGGAAGGGGCGGCTGGCGAGGACGGCGCGCAGCAGGGCGCCGAAGCCCTCGCGCTCCAGCACGCCGCCGAGCTCGACCACCGTGCGCTCGTCCTGCCAGGTCAGCCCGCGCGCCAGGGCGTAGGTCAGGAGGCGCCGCGCCGCCTCGCGGGCCAGGTCCGCGCGGCGCGTTCCGAGCAGGGCGCGGGCGAGTCCCGTCGGTCCCTGGAAGGGGCTGCCGTCCGGCAGCTGGCCGCGGGTGTCGACCGGCTCGCCGTCCTGGAAGCGGCGCCGCGTGCGACCCAGGTGATCGAAGCCCTCGAGGGCGAAGCCCAGGGGATCGATCTGGCCGTGGCAGCCGGCGCAGGCCGTCGCCTCGCGGTGCAGCTCGAGGCGCTCGCGTCGGCCCTCGGCGCCGCGACGCTCCAGGGCCGCCAGGTCCAGCTCGCTGGCCCCGGGCGGGGGCGGCGGAGGCGGCGCGCCCAGGAGCTCGTCCAGGATCCAGGCGCCGCGCAGCACGGGGCTGGTGCGCTCGGGATAGGAGGTCACGGCCAGCACCCCGGCCTTGCCCAGGATCCCGCGCCGGCGCGAGTCGAAGACGCGCGCGCGCACGTAGCCCTCCTGCTCGAGGTCTTCCATCCCGTAGAAGCTCGCCAGCACGGGGTTGACGAAGGTGAAGTCGCCGCGCAGGAAGTCCTCGAGCGTGCGCTCCTCGACGAAGAGCGCATGCACGAAGCGCGCCACCTCCTCGCGCATCGACTCCTGCAGCCAGCCCGTCATGGAGGGCTCGTCGATGGGATCCGCCTTGATGCGCGTGCCGAGCGGGTACGTGCCGAGCCACTGGCCGCCGAAGGCGCGCCCGAACTCCAGCCCGCGGGGGTCGCGCAGGAGGCGCGTCACCTGGGCCGCGAACACGGACTCGCGGGAGAGGTCTCCAGCCTCCGCCAGGTCGAGCAGCTCGTCGTCGGGGGGCGCGCACCAGAAGAGGAAGCTCAGGCGACTCGCCAGGCCGTGGTCGCTGACGGGGCGCTCGCCCGCGGCCCGCGCCACCGCGTCGTCGGGGAGTGCAGCGTCCTCGAGGCGCAGCTGGAAGTGGGGTGAGGCGAACACCTCGGCCAGGATCTGGCGCAGGCCGGAGCGCTCGGAGGCGCCCGCGGCGCGCAGGGCGTCCCAGGTGCCCTGGTAGTGCAGCAGCTCGTCACGCTGCACGGGGCGGCGGAAGGCACGCCGCAGGAAGTGGCCCAGGTCGAAGCGCGCCGGGTCGAGCCGCGGCAGGGCGGGCGCCGAACCGGGCGCCTCGGGCAGGGCCTCGAGCAGGGCGATGCGCGTCGCCGTCCGGGCACGCCCAAGCCACTCGGGGGTGACGAACAGCGTGGCCGCGTTGGCCTCGAAGCCGTTCTCGGCCACCTGCTCCGGCGGCAGCAGCGAGTCGAGCTCGAGCTCGACCCCGAGCAGCTCGCGGAAGGAATTGCCGAGCTCGGTGCGCGTCAAGCGCCGCAGCGGCTCCTGCCCCACCGCGCCACCGAGCTCGAGGGCCTCGGCCTCGATCGCGCCGAAGAAGGCCAGCAGGGCCGCGCGCTCCGCTTCCGACAGGGCGTCCTCGGGCGGCATCCCCAGCGACTCGACCATACCCCGCGCGCGGCGCCAATCGAACAGCGCGGCCGCCAGGGGGTCCTGGGCCAGCGCCGCGCCCAGGTCGAAGCTGGCCTCGGCCCGCTCGCCGGCGTGACAGTCCATGCAGATCAGCTCCAAGAGCTCGCGGCCTTCGTCCACCACGCCGCCCAGGGACAGGAGCAGGGTTGCGATCACCATTCGAGCAGGTACTCACGATCGGTGCGCCGCAGGAACTCGGCCCGCAGCACGAACTCGCGCTCGGCCGCGCGCACGCGGAGGCGTTCGTCCTCTTCGAGGATCTCCGCCCCCAGCTGCTCGAGCTGCTCTTGCTGGTTCGCAAGGTCCTCGGCGACGCAGGTCTCGACCAGGGCGCGCAGGTCGGGCCGCTCGCCGAGCTCGAGCACAGCGCGCAGCGTGGCCTCGATCTCGCCCTCGTCGCCCCGCGGCGGGTTGTGCTCGAGCACGTAGGCGATC
>JAJFFA010000397.1 GCA_021776885.1 Planctomycetota bacterium | reverse complement strand
CACGCTGCAGGGCGCCCGGGCCGGCGAAGTGCGCCGTGTCGAGGGCGCTGCGCAGGCGGCGCGGCAGGGAGGGGTGACCGAGGCTGGCCAGCTCGAGCCCGCGCAGGGTCGCGTGGCGCGCCTGATCGGCCAGGGCCTGCGTCGTGCGCCCGGCCACGGGCAGGAAGAGGGTCGCGCTTCCGGCGTGGTTGCGCTGGGCCGGAACGGCCAGGGCCGGGGCGTCGAGCACCAGGTAGGCGGGAAAGGGGGCCGCCGGGGCGGGCAGCTCGAGGAGCGCGATCGCATCCCACGCCCCGCGCCCCTCCGGGCCCGGCTGCTGCGCCTCCCAGTACGCGCCGAGGGCCGCGCGCGTCGCCGCAAGCTCCCGCGCGCGGCGCGGCCACTCGACGGCGTACCAGGTGGGGAAGGCGTCGGACAGGGCCACGGCCAGCTCGAGGGCCTCGATGCGCAGGGGGAGTCCGTTGCGCTCGCCGTAGATGCGCCGGCCCTGGAACAGCTCGGGCAGCTCGGCGAAGGCGGCCACCAGCTGCTCCAGGTTCGTGACGCCGGCCAGGCGCGACTCGACCGCGGACCACAGGCGCGGGTGGCCGAAGACGGCGTCGAGGTCGAGGGTCTCCTTGACCGCAGCGGCGTAGGCGCCGTCGGTCGGGGGCGTGCTCGACGCCGCCAGGCTGCGCACGTGGAAGAAGAAGTCGACCAGGGGCTCGACGCGCAGCTCGAGCGGGGCGTCGCGTCGGGGTGACGTGGCGCTCGCGGTGGAGTCCGCGACGGGGCTGCCTTGAACGGGGGCGAGCAGCAGCGAGCTCGCCATGAGCAGGGAGGAGCTGACGATCATGGGAGGAATCTCTCTTACGAAACACCCTCGGCCAGGAGGGCCGCGGGGATGGGTCGGCGGCCGGCGAAGCCCGCCTCGACGAGGTGGTACCAGACGACGGCCTCCTCGTCGCTGCGCCAGCAGAGCAGGACGTCGTCGCCGTCGAGCTTCGCGGGGAAGTCGACCAGGCCGTGCTCGAAGCCCCAGTCCTTGTAGGAGCAGCCGATCTGGGTCAGCTCGGCGAGCAGGGTGTTCAGCTCACGCTCGTGCTCCTTGAGCTGGACGCGGTTCTCGCGCTCTTCGCTGGAGCGGCTGGCCAGCTCACGGGCGCGCCGCCCCTTCTCGAGGATGTCCGCGACGATGCGCTTGACCAGGGGAAGGGTGCGGTTGGCTTCGGCGGGGGTGAAGAGTCGCATTGCGAGCCATTGTCCACCCCCGCACGCTCGCTGGGAAGGAGGGTGCCGGATTGTGCCGCTCAGGGCCGGATCAGGAACTGCAGAGCATCGCTGACCCCGGTGCCGGAGGGCGCCGCCTGGTCGCGGTACCAGTACTGGGCGTAGACCACCTCGCCCGGCACGAGCGACGCGTCGAACCCGGCCTGGATACGCGCGTTGAAGTCGACCTGGAAGCTGCCGCTGCAGTTGGACCCGGGCCCCGAGCTCTGCACGCCCGTGCGCTGGACCGTGCCGCCGACGCAGCGCTGTCCGCTGCTGAACGGGATCTCGGCCGGGCGGAAGCCGTAGAACAGGAGGCCGAAGGCGCCGTTGCGCACGCCGCTGGCCTGGACCAGGAAGGGCGTCGGGTCGCTGGCGCTGGCCGTGCCGCTCGAGGACAGGCTCGCGCGGCAGCCGCTCGAGTCGGCGGGCGCGACGCAGTACACGCCCTCGTAGCTCTCGTTCAACAGGGTGAACGAGTCGCGCGCCGTGCCCAGCTGGGTCAGGAAGGTGACGTCCATGCGGCCGCCCGCGACGTCGATCACGACCGAGCCGTAGCGCTCGCGGTTGCGCAGCATGACCGGGTGGTCGAGGGGCGAGCCCGTGGTCAGCTTGCCCGACGAACCGGCGACGATGTAGACGCTGCCGCGGTGCGGTCCGTCGAGGCGGTTGTAGGCGCCGTCACCCTCCGGGTCGCCATTGCCCTGGCTCTTCTTCATGGACTCGACGAAGGTGCTCGAGTCACCGTAGTGGCCGTCGATCAGGAACGAGCGCTCGTACGAATGGCTGTGTCCGCCGAGCACCAGGTCGACGCCCGCGTCCTCGAGGCGCGGCAAGAAGTTCTCGCGCATCTCGATCAGGTTCGACTCCGTGTCCGAGTCGTGGGAGCCCTTCGTGTAGGGCGGGTGGTGCCAGAAGGCGATGATCCACTCCTGGGCGGTCGACGAGAGGTCGGCGTCGAGCCAGGTCCACATCGGCCCACCCAGGCTGCGGTCGCTCGAGTCCGAGTCGAGGCAGACGAAGTGCACGTTGCCCCAGTCGAACGCGTAGTACGCCTCGGTGCCCGAGGGTATGCCCCCGGCTTCGCCATTGCTGGGCAGGTTGAACAGGCCGAAGTAGGCGTTGGCGTTGTTCTCGTGGTTGCCGCGGGTGGTGAAGAGCGCGCTCTTGTTCAGCAGCGTCGGGTACGTATCGAAGACCGCCGCCTGGTACTGCGCCACGGTGCCGTCGGGGTAGGCATTGTCGCCCAGCATCAACCACAGGTTGGTGTGGGTCGCGCCGCTGAAGGCGTAGTAGGCGTCGCGCACCTGGTCGGCACGCAAGTTGGCCGTGCCCGAGTCCCCCAGGGCCCAGATGCGCAGGGGCAGGCTGCTGCCGGGCAGGGGGGCGGTGAGGAAGGTGTGCTCGCTGTCATCCCCCGCCAGCACGTCGCCGGGCGTGCCGACCGAGTAGTAGTAGCGCGTGTTCGGCGCGAGGCCCGAGATCTCGATGTCGTGGTCCTTGTCCGAGACGCCGTCGTCGAGGATCGAGTTCAGCTGGCCCGGACTCGTCCCGTAGGCCACGCGCCCGAGGCTGTCGATGTCGGTGCGCCAGCGCACGCGCAGGCTGGTGGGCGTGCCGAGCTGCAGCCAGGGGCCGCGGGTGATGACCTCGGTCGTCGAGCCGATCAGCTCGGCGTCGAACGAGATGTCCGAGCTGGTCGGGCTGGTCTGGTGCACCTCGACGGCCAGCACGTTCGCGCCCACGGCCAGCAGAGCGGGGTCGACGCCGATCCAGTAGAAGTTCTCCTCCTCTGCCTCGGCCGCCGTGTTGTCGGCCTCGGTGTCGAAGTCGACGGTGCCGCCGGGCAGACCCGAGCGCGAGATCTCGACTCCGTTCAGGAACACGCGCGCCCCGTCGTCGCGCTGCAGGCGCAGGTTGAGCGTCAGGTACTGCCCCGGATTCGGCGCCATGAAGCCGTGCCGGAAGTAGGTCGTGATGAACTTGTTGTTCGAGTCGGCGCCGAAGGACACGACGGTCGCCTCATCGCCGTCCCCGTAGCCGAGCTGCGCCGGACCGCTGGCCCACAGGGAGTCGTCGAAGGCCGGCGCGGACCACGCGCTGCCCTGGTCGCTGCCGTCGTCGAGGTAGCGCCAGGTGGCGCCACGCGGGACGAGGAAGTCCTGGGCGCTGGCCGTGGTGCAGAGCAGCAGGGCGGCGAGGAGGGAGAGCTTCATGGGTTGTCGTTCCGGGTCAGGGCGCGGATGCGTGCGTCGATCGTGCGTTCCAGTCGCAGGCTGTCCTGGCGCGTGCGCTGCCGCCTGGGGAGCGACTCGAGGGCCCCGCGGGCGGCGCGCCAGGTGGACAGGGCCTCGGCCTGGCGGCCGGCGCGCTCGAGGATCTCGGCGCGGCGCGCGAGCCACGGCTCGCGGCGGCTGGAGCGCGCGGCCAGGGGCTCGAGGCGGGCCAGGGCGGCGTCGAAGTGCGCGCGCTCCAGCTCGTAGTCGATGGCCGTGAGAACCAGCGCCGGGATCGAGCCGAAGTGGGCGATCCCCGCGTCGAGCAGGGCCAGGGCGCGCTCCGGGCCCCGGCCCTGGCTGCTGTCGATGCGGTGCACCAGGCGCGCGTGGGCCAGGTGGTGGTCGGGGTGCGGCTGGGCTTGCGCGAGGGCGCGCTCGTAGCGCGCGAGGGCGCGCTCCAGCTCGCCGAGCTCGGTCAAGACCTGCGCCGCCAGCAGCAGGGCGGCGGGGTCCGCGGGGCGGGCCGCCAGAACGCGCTCGAGGGGCACCCGCGCGTCGGCGTGGCGTCCGAGGTCGAACAGGACCTTGGCCCGGCCGAAGGCCACGTCCGTGTCCTCGGGCGCCAGGGCCCCTGCGCGCTCGAGGTCGGCGAGGGCCGGAGTCAGCTCCCCGTGCAGACGCAGGAGCTCGGCGCGCTCGACGTAGCGCCGGGCGCTCGGGCCCTCTTCCTTGATGCGTGCATCGAGGCTCGCGAGCCTCTCGTGCAACCCGTCATGGGCCAGGGCCGCGGGGGCGGCGAAGGCAACGGGGGCGAGCAGGAGGGCCAGGGGCACGAGCCGGAGGCGCAGCCGGGAGGGGAGCATGGCCTGATTCTAACGGGCTGCCTAGACTGCGTGGTCATGGCCACCCTCGAACCCTCCGCAGAAGAGCTCGACGTCCCGACCGGTCCCCAGCGCGCGCCCCGCGGGCCCGAGCGCACCTGCAAGACGTGGGCGGCCGAGGCGGCGATGCGCATGTTGATGAACAACCTCGATCCGGAGGTGGCCGAGCTGCCGGAGGAGCTGGTGGTCTACGGCGGCAGCGGCAAGGCGGCGCGGGATTGGCCCTCGTTCCAGGCCATCATCCGCACCCTGCGCCGGCTCGAGCCCGACGAGACGCTCCTGGTCCAGTCCGGCAAGCCGGTCGGCGTCTTCCGCACCACGACCCAGTCCCCGCGGGTCCTGATCGCCAACTCCAACCTGGTCGGCAACTGGGCCAACTGGGAGCACTTCCGCAAGCTCGAGGAGGCGGGCAAGATGATGTACGGGCAGATGACCGCCGGCTCGTGGATCTACATCGGCAGCCAGGGGATCCTGCAGGGCACCTACGAGACCTTCGCCGCGGCGGCCAAGCGGCACTTCGGCGGGACCCTCGCCGGACGCCTGGTCGTGACCGCGGGCCTGGGGGGCATGGGCGGCGCCCAGCCCCTGGCGGCGACGATGAACGAGGGCACGTGCCTCGCGGCGGAGGTGGATCCGACGCGCATCGAGAAGCGCCTGGTGACGCGCTACGTGGACGAGGAGGTCCAGGGCATCGACGCGGCCATCGACAAGGCCCTCGAGTACAAGGCGGCGAAGAAGGCGCTCTCGATCGCCGTGTGCTGCAACGCGACCGAGCTCCTGGCTCGGCTGATCGAGCGCGGCATCACCCCCGACGTCTTGACGGACCAGACCAGCGCGCACGATCCCCTCGACGGCTACGTGCCGAACGGCATGACCCTCGAGGCAGCCTGCGCCCTGCGCAAGAGCGACCCCGAGGGCTACCAGGCGCACTCCTTCCGGAGCATGAAGGAGCACTGCGCCCAGATGATCGAGCTGCAGTCCCGCGGCGCGGACACGTTCGACTACGGCAACAACCTGCGCGGCCACGCGCTCGAGGCCGGGCTCGAGAACGCCTTCGACTTCGAGGGCTTCGTGCCCAAGTACGTGCGGCCCCTGTTCTGCGAGGGCAAGGGCCCCTTCCGCTGGGTCGCCCTCTCCGGCGATCCGAAGGACATCGAGGTCACCGATCGACTGATCCTCGAGCTCTTCCCCGAGGACGAGGCCCTGGCGCGCTGGATCCGCATGGCCGGCGAGCGCATCGCCTACCAGGGGCTGCCCGCGCGCATCTGCTGGCTGGGCTACCGCGAGCGTGACCTGGCCGCGGCCGCCTTCAACCAGGCCGTGCGCACGGGCGAGATCTCGGCCCCGATCGTGATCGGCCGCGACCACCTCGACTGCGGCTCGGTCGCCAGCCCCAACCGCGAGACCGAGGCCATGAAGGACGGCACGGACGCCGTCGCCGATTGGCCCTTGCTCAACTGCATGCTGAACGTGGCCAGCGGCGCGTCCTGGGTCTCCTTCCACCACGGCGGCGGCGTCGGCATGGGCTACTCCCTGCACGCCGGCCAGGTGACGGTCGCCGACGGCTCGATCGAGGCGGGAGAGGCCCTGCAGCGGGTCCTGACCAACGACCCCGGAACCGGGGTCATGCGCCACGCCGACGCCGGCTACGAAGAGGCACTGGCCTGCGCCAAGGAGCGCCAGCTCGACTTGCCCATGTCCAACTGAGGGACTTCGAGTTCAGCTGCCGGATCCAGTTCACCCAGCAGTCGGCGGCGCGCACGCACAGCTGGTCGGTGGCCGAGCTGGACCAGCGCTGGCGGTGCGCCGCGGACATCGACGGCAACGCCCTGATTGACCGCGGCCTGGCCCGCCGCTCGTCCTGCGTCAAGACGCTCGGGTGGCTCCGGATCTGTGGGCCGGGGCGGGCCTGTCGTAGAGGTCGATCAGGCCGCAGTCCCTCCAGCCCACTTTGGGTAGCCAGGTGTGCGGCCCGGAGAACCGAACAATCTCCGGGAAACACCTACGCCGAAATCAAAAACTTCGCGCCCCCGCGAACCAGCGCTAGACCAGAACTCGGACCCGTGCGCTCGCTCCCGTCGCCATCGTCCGTTGGCTCTCTGGCCCCCCTCCCTCTGCCCTAGCTCGGCGCCCGAAAGCCTCGCCGGACCGTCGAGCGCGATGTCCGCGAACTGATCCGCGTCCAAGGGACGGCTGAATCGACGCGTACCTCCGCGGTGAGTCGGCTCGCGACCTGGTCATGAAGTTCGTCGAGCTGAGAGTTGATGGACGTCGCCACGGTCATCACTGCTCGAGCGGCGACTTCGTCTTCAAGCGTCCCGCGAAGCTCTCGCGCACCTTCTTCACCTTGGGCCAGGCGACGCCCTGGATGTAGGCCTGGTTCGGGTTGTGGCAGACGTAGTTCTGGTGGTACTCCTCGGCCTTGTAGAAGGTCTCGAGGGGCTCGAGGGTGGTCACGATCGGCGCGCGGAAGGCCTTCGACTCGCGGGCCTCGTTCAGGACGAACTCGGCGCGCCGCTTCTCGTCCTCGCTGGAGTAGAAGATCGCCGAGCGGTACTGGGTGCCGATGTCGTTGCCCTGGCGGTCCTGGGTGGTCGGGTCGTGGGTCGCCAGGTGCACGCGCAAGAGGTCCTCGAAGCTGATCCTGTCCGGCTCGTACAGGATCTCGACCACCTCGGCGTGGCCCGTGTCGCCGCCACAGACGGCCTTGTAGTTGGCCGTCTCGGGGCTGCCGCCCGCGTAGCCCGAGGTGGCCTCGAGCACGCCCTCGAGCTCCTCGAACACGGCCTCGACGCACCAGAAGCAGCCGCCGCCCAGGATGGCCGTGGTGCGCGTTGCGGACGCGGCCGCGGCGCCCTCCTCGGCGGCCGGATCCGCGAGCTCGGCGGCGCGCGTCAGGGGCGTGAAGTCGAGGGACTCCGAGTTGAGGCAGAAGCGCAGCCCCGTCGGCCGCGGACCGTCTTCGAAGACGTGGCCCAGGTGCCCGTCGCAGCGGGCGCAGTTGATCTCGGTGCGCAGCATGCCCTGGCTCTCGTCGGCGTGCTCGGCGACGTTCTCCTTGGCGATGGGCTGGAAGAAGCTGGGCCAGCCGCTGCCGGACTCGAACTTGTCCGTGCTGGCGAAGAGCGGCAAGCGGCAGCCGGCGCAGGTGTAGACGCCCTCTTCCTTGTTGTTGAGCAGGGCACCGCAGAAGGGGCGCTCGGTGCCGCTGGAGCGCAGGACGCGGAACTGGTCCGCGCTCAGCAGCTCGCGCCACTCGGCCTCGCTGCGCTCGACCTTGGGGCTGGAGACGGGGCCGACGAGCTCGCCGGAGGAGTTGAAGAGGCGGACGGAGACCATGGTGGAGAGTCGCTGGGGGTTGGGTGGAGGGCACCAGTATGACGTTGTTAGGCTTCTGGCGCCGAGTGCCATCGATAGTCCACCCCCACGACCAGGAAAGCCCCATGCGTCTCCATTTCTCGAGTGTCCTCGCCCTCGTCCTCGCCTCCTGCGCCTCGACCCCGGAGCGGGTTCCGGACGTGCGCGGGGAGGAAGTGCGCTATGAGGCCCGTGGCGAGGAGATGCGCGGCTACGTGGCGTACGACGCCAACCGCCAGGGCCGGCGCCCCGGCGTGCTCGTGGTCCACGAGTGGTGGGGCCACAACGACTACGCCCGGCGTCGCGCCGATCAGCTGGCGGCCATGGGCTACACGGCCTTCGCCCTCGACATGTACGGCGGGGGCAAGCAGGCGGGTCACCCGAAGGACGCCGCGGCCTTCATGAACGTCCTCCTTGCGGACATGGACCTGGCCGAGGCGCGCTTCGCAGCCGCACAGGCCCAGCTGGCGGCGCACCCGACGAGCGACCCGCAGCGCGTGGCCGCCGTCGGCTACTGCTTCGGGGGTGGGATCGTGCTGCACATGGCGCGCATCGGCGCCGACCTGGACGCCGTGGCGAGCTTCCACGGCGCCCTGGCCCCCGCCGCTCCGGAGCGGGGCACGGCCGCCGGGACGCGCGTCCTCGTCCTGCACGGGGCGGCCGATCCCTTCGTGAAGCCCGAGCAGATCGAGGCCTTCCACGAGGAGATGCAGAAGGCGGGCGTCGACTACCGCTTCGTCGCCTACCCGGGTGTGCAGCACTCCTTCACCAACCCCGGCGCCACCGCCGTCGGCCTCGAGTTCGAACTGCCCCTGGCCTACAACGCGGCCGCCGACCGCAAGAGCTGGAACGAGCTGGAGCAGTTCCTGAGCGAGACGTTCAGCGAGTAGCGGGACGGGCGGGCGCGTCGCCGCCGGCGACGATGCGCGCCAGCACCTCGGCGTCGATGTTGCCGCCCGACACGACGCACACGACCCGCCCGCGCCCCGCGCCGCCCGCCAGGGCCGCCGCCACGGGCGTCGCACCCGCGCCCTCCGCGATCACGTGGGCGCGGGTGGCCAGGAGGCGCAGGGCGCTCTCGACCTGGTCCAGGGAGGTGACCAGGGAGCTCGTCACCCGTTCGCGCACCAGGGGCCACATCTCGGGCAGCACCGAGCGCCCGCCGATGCCGTCGACGAAGCTCGGCGTGTACTCGATCTGCGCCGGAGCGCCGGCCGAGAGCGAGGCCGCGAGGGGGGCGGCGGTCGCCACCTCGGCCGCGTGCACGCGCACCGCTGGCGCGCGGGCCGCGAGGGCGCAGGCGATGCCCGTGATCAAGCCGCCGCCGCCGTAGGGCACGACGACCGCGTCGACGTCGGGCAGGTCCTCGAGGATCTCGAGGCCGATGGTGCCGTTGCCAGCCATCACGTGGGTGTCGCACACGGGATGCACGAAGAAGCCGTCCTCGCCCTCGAAGGCGTGCTCCTCGATCACCCGCCACCAGCGCTCGAAGGGCACCGGGATCGAGGTCGCCCCCAGGCGCTCGATGGCCTCGAGCTTGGCCCGCGGGGCGTGGTCGGGCACGACCACGCGGCAGGGCAGCCCGAGCTCGCGCGCGACCCAGGCCACGCCCTGGGCCATGTTGCCCGCGCTGGCGGTGAGCACGCCGCGGGCCAGGGCGGCCGGGTCGGCCAGGCGCAGGGCGTTGCCCGCGCCGCGCAGCTTGAAGGAGCCGATGGGCTGCAGGTTCTCGAGCTTGAGCCAGATCTCGCACGGCGCGTCGACCCACAAGCGCACCAGGGGCGTGCGCAGGGCCAGGCCGGCGATGCGCCCGCGGGCAGCGCCGATCTGTTCGAGGGTGGGGGCGAGGAGCGCGGTCTCAGGCATCGAGGAAGCCACCCAGGGGGACGCGCGCGCCGACCTGCGCGTCGCGCGCGGCGGCCTCGAGGTGGTGGCCGCAGACCAGGTCGAAGGCGGCGATGCCGAGGGACTCGTAGAG
>JAJFFA010000396.1 GCA_021776885.1 Planctomycetota bacterium | reverse complement strand
CGAGGACGTGTTCCTCGAGCTGACGCAGGGGCAGGTGCAATGAGCGTGGTCGAGCCCGAGCCCCTGCGGCCCGCCGACCCCGGCGCCGGCAACCCCGGCTCCGAGGGCCCGGGCAGCGAGACCCCGAGCGAGTCTGCTCGTGAGGCCGTGCCCGAGCCGGAGCGCTGGCTGCGTCCCTTCGACGACCGCTTCAACCCGATCCTGGTCAAGGAAGTGCGCCAGGCCCTGCACGGCAAGCTCTTCCGCGGCGGGTTCCTGCTGGTGCTGGCCATCGTGATGGTGACCACGACGGCGCTCATCGTCGACATGGGGGCGACCGTCTCGGAGCACGAGGGGCGCGGCTACTTCGTCGGTGCGTTCTTCTGCCTGTGCGTCGCCACCCTGGGACTCGTGCCGCTCTCGGCCTATCTCTCCATGGGGGCCGAGTGGGACGAGAACACCTACGACCTGCTGGTGCTCTCGAACCTCAAGCCGCGCCAGATCGTGCTGGGCAAGCTGCTCTCGTCGGTCGTCCAGTCGCTGCTCTTCTTCTCGGCCTTCGCGCCCTTCCTGTGCTTCGCCTTCCTGTTGCGCGGCGTGGACCTCGTCGCGGCTCTGGTCGTCCTGGCCGGATCGCTCTTGCTGTCGGCTGGCCTCGCGACCCTGGCCTTGATGCTCTCGACCTTCACCCGCGCACGCTTCGCGCGGGTGTTCGTGATGGGCGGCCTCGTGGCCCTGCTCGTCTTCGCCAGCGGGATGTCCACCGCCGGCGCGGAGGAGATCCTGCGCAGCCCCACGGACCTGGGCTCGGCCGAGGCGCCCTTCGCCTTCCTGGCCTTTGTGCTCGGTGTGCTGCTGGTGTCCGCGGCCGCGTTCACGACGGCCTGCAACATCATCGCCCACAGCGAGGAGAACCGCTCGAGCGGCCTACGCGTGGTGGTCTCGGTGTTCTTCCTGTCGGCCATGGGGCTGATCGCCGCGGCCATGGGCAGCATCCCCGACCGTGAGGTCTTCTCGGTCCTGACCGGAATGCTGGTCTTCGCCTTCGCCCTGCCCTGCATCTTCTTCGTCACCGAGCGCGAGGAGTTCGGGCGTCGGACCGTGCTGCAGGTCCCGCGCAGGGGCCTGCTGGCCCTCCTGGCCATGCCCTGGTTGCCCGGCGGGGGGCGCGGCGCGCTCTACCTCGCCCTGCACCTGTTCGCGCTGTTCGGCTTCACGTCCGTAGGTCACCTCTACCTGCGCGGCGCGGGGGAGGGCTTCTTCGACGAGGGCTGGGTCGGCGCGCCCCTCTTCTCGCTCTACGTGCTGGTCTGGTTGCTCCTGCCGCCGGTGGTCCTGGCGCGCGTCGGGCGGGGACGCTTGCGGCCAGCGATCGTGCGCATCGCGATCCCGGTCTTCTTCTTCCTGTGTGCCTTCCTGCCGGCGCTCCTGGGCTTCTTCATCGGGGACGACGACATGGCCGACATGGAGCACGTGGGCCACCCCTTCTGGATCGCGGATCGCTGGTGGGAGAACCGGGGCTTTCCGCCCCTGTTCTTGCTGCCCGCTGCGTTCGCCTTCCTGACCCTGGTCCTGAACCTGCCGCGCATGGGCCGTGGCGCGCGGGAGGTGGCCCGGGCCAGTGCGGCACGGCGCCAGCGGGAGCGCTCCAACGCCACCACGGAGACGCCGCCCGATGCCGTCCCCGAGTCCTGAGGCCTTCCTCGCCGCCCAGGCCTACGTGCTCTGCGTGGCCCGGGAAGCGGCGCGCGGACCCGCGGGCGAGCGCCTGGGCAAGGCCGCCGGCGCGTCCCTCGAGTTCCAGGACCGGCGCGCCTACGTGCCCGGCGACGACGTGCGCCACCTGGACTGGGGCGCCTACGCGCGCTCGGACCAGCTGATGGTCCGGCTCTACCGCGAGGAGGTCTCACCGCGGGTCGACCTGATCGTCGACGGCTCGCGCTCGATGCAGGCGTACCCGGGCAAGGCTCAGGGTGCCGTCGACCTGGCCCTGGTCCTGGCCCTGGCCGCGCGGCGTGCGGGATTGGCCCTGCGCATCGTGCGTGTTGCGGATCGTTGTGAGGTCTTGCCGAGCGCGGAGTTCGAGGCCCGCGGCCTGGAGTTCGATGGACGCCGCGTTCTGCCCGAGACCCTGGGGGCGGGGCGTGAGCTCCTGCGTCCGGGTTCCCTGCGCATCGTGCTGTCCGACTTCCTGTTTCCGGGCGAGCCGGCTCACCTGGTGCGGCCCCTCGTCGCCCGGGCGGGTGGACTCGTGCTCTTGCAGGTCCTGGGTGCGGAAGACGCACAACCTCCGCGCTCGGGTGCACTGCGGCTGACCGACAGCGAGAGCGGCGCGAACCTCGACCTGGTCGTGGACGAGGGGCGTGCGAAGGATTACGCCAAGCGGCTCGATCGACATGTCCGCGTGTGGAGCGAAGAATGCCGCCGAGTGGCCGGGCGTTGGCTCTCCATAGTCGCCGACGCGGACGTGGATACGCTTTGTCGCCGTGATCTCGTTCCGCATGGTTTGATCACGGTTGAGTAAGCGAATAGCGTGCGTTTGCGCACGCTATCGGCGGAGTGGCGCGCGCGGGGTTTTACGCAAGCAGAGTCCTCACGACGGAACCCGCGGCTCCTGGGCCTCGTCCTGAATGAACTCTCTTTGCTCCGGATTCCGTGCTTGGCAGGGCGCGCCGGAGACCATGGCAGGCAGTGGCTGGTGTACGCGCTACGCGCGGCGCTCAACCGACTCCTTGGGTGGAGTCCATGTCGACCGATCCCCGGCTCTCGATCCATTCGTATCTCTACCAAGGACAGACTTCTGATGATCCGACTCAGCACTCTCTGTGCGAGCGCGCTCTTTGCAGCCCCGACGCTCGCCCAACAGATCGACGACATCCAGCCCGCAACGAACATCCGCAACGCGGGCACCTACCACGTGGCGACCGGGACCTGGACCCGGCACGTGCCGGGCCAGGCCAACCTCGGCCCCGATGTGATCTACTCCAACACGCGCACCACCGGTTCTTTCAACGGAGGCAACACGGCCTCGCAGACGCGCATCGACCACGGCCGACTGCCCAGCAGCAACTCGCCGTCGCCCAACACGGGCGCGGTGGACAGCTACGACGTCAACGGCTTCCAGATCGGCTATTGCACGCGCCAGACGCGGGCCAACTTCGAC
>JAJFFA010000395.1 GCA_021776885.1 Planctomycetota bacterium | reverse complement strand
CAGATCGAGGCCGACGACGAGAGCCCCGCTCCGATGGGCAGGTTGCCGCCGAAGAGCAGGTCGAGGCCCGGCCGCGCGCCGCGGCCCACGCCGGGCGGTTCGCGCAGGAGCTCACGCACGACCCCCAGGGGGTAGTCGCTCCAGAGCCCCTGGGCCTGGGTCGGCAGGGCGTCGAGGGGGACCTCGAGGGCGCCCGCCTCGTCGAGGGTCGAGACCAGGTGCAGGACCCCGTCCGTGCGCTCGCGCAGGGCCAGGAAGGTGCCGCGGTCGATGGCGGTCGGCATCACCGGACCGCCGCTGTAGTCCAGGTGCGAGCCGATCAGGTTGACCCGGCCCGGGGAGAAGAAGACGCGCGGCGCCGCCCCGGGGCCGAAGTGCTCCAGGAAGGCCCTGGCATGGTCCTCGGCCAGGTCCGCGTGGGTCGCCGGCCCCGCCTGATTCGGTCCGCGTTGCATTCTCGAGAGGATAAGCGCCAACCGGGCCGCAACCCACGCTCGGCCCTCCTGTTCCGATGGCACCCGTCCCGATCAATGGATATGGTCCTGCCCATGACGCGCCCCCGCCCTCCCCGCGCTGGAATCCTGGCCCTGGCTTTCCTGTTCATGGCCACGGCCTGTGCCTCCGTGCGCTTCAAGCGCGATACGCAGACCTCGGGCACCTTCCGCTCCTCGGGCTGGGCCTTCACCATCGGCTCCATCGACCTGCCCAAGCCGGCCATCGACATCGCCCGCGAGAACGCCAGCGACGCCAACCTGCCCAATCTGGAGGTCGAGACGGTGCTGATCACCCCCTACCTGGGGTGGTTCGATTGGATCCTGGACCTGGTGAGCGTGCGCTACGCGCGCATCACCGGTACCTGGGGATTCGACGAGGAGTGAACCAGAGGGCGATGCGCCAGCCGAGGATCCAGCCCAGGATCTTCCACCCGGCGAGCAGGGTGCCGCGCACGGTGCCCGTGATCTTGCTCTTGCCCACCCGCTGACGGTAGCGCACCGGAACCTCGAGCACCCGCAGCCGGGCCACGCGCGCCTTGAGCTGCATCTCGACCGTCCAGCCGAAGTCCTCGTCCCCCATCGCCAGGTGCTCGAGGGCAGCGACCGTGATCGCCCGGAAGGGCCCCAGGTCCGTGTGCCGCGCACCGAACAAGAGTCGCATCAGGAAGCACGCCAGGCGGTTCCCGAACCAGGCCTGGGGCAGGAGCGCGTCCATGCTCGCGCCGCCCAGGACCCGCGACCCCACGACGAAGTCGGCCTCGTCCGCGAGGATCGGCGCCACCACCTGGGGCAGATCGGCAGGGTAGTCGGAGTGATCGGCGTCGAGGAAGACGACCACGTCGGCCGGGTCGAGGTCGAGCTCGACGGGCGGGTCGGCGTCGCCCTGCGGCGCCGTCGTCGAGGCGGTCTTCACGCCCAGGGCGCCCAGGCCCGAGAGGCAGGCACGGCCGTAGCCGCGGCGCGGCTCGTGCAGCACGCTCGCTCCACCGTCCCGGGCGCGCAGTGCCGTGGCGTCGGTCGAGCCGTTGTCGACCACCAGCACCAGGTCGAGCGCCTCGCGCGGCAGCTCGGCCAGAACCAGGGGCAGGGCCTCTTCCTCGTCGAGGGCCGGGATCAGGACGACGGTGCGCGTCACGCGTCGCGCCGCAGGATCACGAAGCCCGCGGTGGTGAGCTGGGGGGAAGAGAGCCAGCCCACGGGCTTGGTGAAGGCACGCTCGATGAAGACCGGCAGGTCGGGGGTGCCGCGGTGGATCCAGCCCAGGTCGCCCTCGCGTTGCTTGCCCCCGGGGTCGTCGTTGAGCCGGGAGGCGACGCTGCCCATGTCCTCCCCGGCCAGGAGCCGCCCGTGCAAGAGCTCGGCCAGGGTCTGGGCCTCGATCCGATCGCGACGCACGTCGCTGCGGGCACCGATCGAGTCGACGTCCTGGATCAGGATGGCACGCACCCGAACCCACTTGTCCTCGGCCAGCTCGGGCTCGAGGGCGTCCAGGGGCACGCGCTGAATCAGGTGGTAGCCGAGGGGTCCGGGGAGCACGGGGCTGACCTCTCCGACGGGCGTCGCGAAGGCCAGGGCCTTGAGCAGGCGGTCCTCGGGGCCGCGCTCGAAGATCGCGTAGTCGCCCCCGCGCTGCGCGGACTCGGTCTCGTCGGAGTGCTCACGGGCCAGGTCGCGGAAGTCCTCACCGGCCACGACCCTGGCGCGCAGCGCCTCCATGCGCCCGCGCGTGTCCGCGTCCGTGCCCGCCAGGTACAGGTGACGCGCTGCGGCGCGGGTCTCCACGCGACGCA
This sequence comes from Planctomycetota bacterium, assembly GCA_021776885.1. GTDB lineage: Bacteria > Planctomycetota > UBA1135 > UBA1135 > JAJFFA01. Next base: position 12,678 of record JAJFFA010000395.1, on the reverse strand, counting down.
AGAGGTAGACCCCGCGCTCGGTGTCCAGGGGCGGACTGACCTCGTCGACCTCGGCCTCGAACAGGAAGGCGTCCAGCTCGGGGCGCAGCATGCCCGGGGCGAAGCTGCCCAGGATGGCACCCTGGCGTGCGTCGCGCGCCATCGAGTGGCGCGCCGCCAGGGTGGTGAAGTCCGCCCCGGCCGCGAGCTCTGCTGCCAGGCGCGCCGCGTGGGCCAGGGCAGCCTCCCTGCTGCCCGTGATCGAAGGCGGGGCGGCCTCGAGCTCGGCGTGCAGGAGCAGGATGTGCTGCAGGCTGCGGACCTCGGGCCGCTCTTCGCCCGTGTAGACCGGGCGGGTCAAGATCGAGACCGACAGGAGGGCGAGGAGGGCTGCCACGCCGGGATTCTACGCTCCGCTCCCGGGTTTGCTTGCGGCCCATGCGGGGCGGATGCTCGAATGCGCCGATGGACCTCCTCTATACGATCCTCGCTGCGGCCGGGACCGCCGGCCTGCTGGTCTGGCTGACGCGTACCTGGACCAGCCGCGGTCTGCTCGATTCCCTGCGGCACGAGTTCGAGCTCGAGCTCGAGGCGCACCGGGAATCCCTCGACGTGCAGCTCGACGCCTCTCTGGAGCGCCTGCAGGCCGAGGCCCAGGGCGGCCCCGGCCAGCAGCACACGCTCGACGCTGTCACCGGAATGTGCGACCGACTCGAGTCGCTGCGCGACCTGTGCGCCCACTACTCGGCCATCCGTCCGCGGGACATGAAGGCCGGACGCTTCCGCTGGCGAGATGCCCTCGAGCGCGAGATCATCGCCTTCGAGCGCCACTTCGGCCCGCGCCGCTACACCCTGCCGCGCGACATCGCCGAGCGCACCAACCGCGCCGTGCGTGAACTCGAACGCGAACAGGCCGCCCTGCTGCACGTCCTGGGCGAAGGCGACGGGTCGGACGACGGCGCAGCCGCCGTGGCCCGCTCGTTCCGCGGCATGCTCGAGATCCTCGGGCCGATCCAGGCCGTCCTCGAAGACCACGCCCGCGACCTGCTCGGCGTCGGCGGCACGCCGGCTCCGCGCGAGTCGGCCTGAACGCCGAGCTCGAATCCGTCCCCCCTATCGATCGAAAGAAAGCCCCAATGCTCCGCACCAGCGTCATTCTCCTCTTCCTGAGCACCTCGTTCCTGGTCCCCCTGGTCGCGCAGGAGCGCGTGCAGAAGAAGGAGCTGACCGTGCCCGAGGCCCTCTCCTCCGCCGGCAAGGCCTGGGAAGAGAAGCGCTTCGGCGACTGCGTCAAGGTCCTGCGCGAGACCCTCGGTCAGGTCTCGTCGGCTCACTCGCGCGCCATCCGCGCCGCGATGCCCGAGGCTCCGGAGGGCTTCGAGAAGATCGCGCCGCGCAAGGAAGAGGACCTGGCGAACAACCCCTTCGCCGCCGCCCTCGCGGGCAGCGTCGGCAGCTCGGTCCAGCAGCAGTACAAGGGCGCCAAGGGCAAGATCGAATGCCGCGTCACGGCCAACTCGCCGATGATCCAGATGTTCAGCATGTGGATCAGCAACCCGGCGATGCTCGGCAACGACAGCGAGGTCATCAAGTACGGACCCCACAGCGCCGTGCTGAAGACCGTGGGCGACGGTCGCTCCTACGAGCTGAAGATCCTGGTCAACGAAAGCCTGATCGAGGTCGACGGCCAGGGCATCAGCGACGACGAGCTGCTGAGCTTCATGAGCCAGGCCGCCCTCGACCGGCTCGTCTCCGCGCTCTGAGCCCCGGCCGCTACTCGTCGCGCAGCCCCCGGGCATAGGCGCCCGGGGGACGGCCGACGAGGCGCGCGAACTCGCGCGCGAAGTGGGCCTGGTCGCAGTAGCCCAGCTCGGCGGCGAGGGCGGCCAGGTCGACCCCCTCGCCGGCCTCGAGGCGCGCCAGGGCCTCGTGCAGGCGGGCGCGCTGGATCAGCCACTTGGGGCTGACGCCGACGCACTCGCGGGTCAGGCGCTGCAGCGCACGCACGCCGAGGCCGAAGACCTCGGCCACCTGATCGACCCGGGAGAGGCTGGGGTCGTCCGCGATGCGCTGGGCGACGGCGCGTGCCTTGCGCGCCTCGGCGCTGAGCGGCCCACGCCGCTCGAGCAGGAAGTCCTCGAGCAAGGCGACGATGCGTCGGTCGTCCTGCGTGCCCAGGACCGCGGCCTCGAGCTCGGCCCCCGCTGCGCCGAAGGCCTGCTCGAGGTCGAGCCTCACGTCCGTCAGCTCCTCGATCCCGCGCCCGTGGAGCGCGGTGTAGGCGCCGGGCCAGAACTTCACGCCGACCGCACGACCGCGCTCTTCGAGCCGACGCACGAAGCGCCCCGTGACGACACCGAAGACCCCCGACTGGCCCGCGTCGACGGCCAGGGTGACCGAGGGATGGGTCAGCACCTCCTGGGGATGGGCCGGCTGACCCGCCAGGTCCCAGCGCACGATCCAGTAGTCCTCGACCAGGTCCTCGAGGGCCGTCCGGGCTGGAAAGCGGACCAGCTCGAAGGGGGCTTGCGCGCCCCCCTGGCGCAGGAGGCCGCGGTTGGGCGTGGGCTTGGGTTCGGCCATGGGAGTCGGCGCCCGCGTCGCGTTCGTCCAAGACCGTCGCGCGCCCGGGCTCGTAGTCTAGGGCCATGCAACGCAGAGCAGACACGACCTTCAAGGCGGCGAGCTGGAACGAGACCCCCGTGGGTGAGGACGACGCCCGCCCCAAGCTCACCCGCGCCAGCGTGGAGCAGACCTACAGCGGTGACGTCGAGGGCAGCTCGCAGCTCGAGTACGTCATGACCTACCTGGAAGATGGCAGCGCCCTCTTCGTCGGGCTCGAGCGCCTGCACGGCACGGTCCTCGGGCGCGCGGGCAGCTTCGCCCTCGAGCACCGCGGCGTGTTCGCGGCCGGGGTGGCTCGGATGACCCTGCGCGTGGTCGAGGGCTCCGGGGTCGACGGCCTCGAAGGCCTGTCCGGGGGCGGCGAGTTCGAGTCGGCCCACGCCGAGAGCTACTCGCTGCAGCTGGACCTGGAGCTGCCCGGGTGAACTAGTAGCCCAGGGCGCGCAGGGTCTCGAGCTGACCCGCGTCCACATCGCTGCGCGCTTCGCTCTCCCAGGTGCGCGGCAGCCCGCTGAAGAACCAGGCGGCGGGGGCGGCGTAGGCGTCGTCGAGCAGCTCCTTCAGGTCACCGGAACGGTAAGCCTGGGGCTCGGGGGTGCGCAGCTGCGCGCCTTCGAGGGCGAGGGCACCCGGCTCGACCTCGCCCAGCTCGCAGACGAGCAGCAGGGCGCCGTCTCCCGGGCCGCGGAAGGCGAGCTCCGAGGCACTCGGCCGGGGGCGCGGGCCGAAGAAGGTCACGGCCCCGGCGGCGCCGCGCAGGCGCAGGTCGAGGGCCGCGCCCGCCGGCCCTAGCACGACGACGAAGGGACCGGGTCGGTGCGCGAGCAGGTAGTCGAGGGCGGCGAGGCGCAGGTGCGAGCCCACCTCGGCCTGCAGCGCGAGGACGTCGCGCAGCTCGCCCGGGTCGGCCTCGAGGTCGAAGAGCGCCTCGCGCGTCGCGGCGCGCTGCGGCCAGCGCAGCACGTACTTCCAGCGCGGCGAGCGCACGGCCAGCGCCGTCAGCGAGGTCTCGGCGAAGGCCAGGGCATCCTCGCGCTCTTTCCTGGCGCCCGACAGCAGGGGCACCAGGGAGCGGGCGTCGAGGCCGGGGAGCAGCGGCAGCCCGGCCAGCTCGAGCAGGGTGGGCATGGCATCGAAGCCGCTGACCTGCTCGCTCACGACACGCCCCGCCGTGAAGCCCAGGCCCCGGGCCGGCTTCACGATCAAGGGCACGCGCACGAGCTCGTCCCCCAGGCCGACGCCGCCGTGGCCGAAGTTGCCGCGCTCCCACAGCTCCTCGCCGTGGTCCGCCAGGAACACGATCGTCGCCGCGTCGTAGAGCCCGCGCCCGCGCAGCTCGTCGAGGAAGCGACCGATGGCGTGGTCGACGTAGGCCACCTCGCCGTCGTAGAGGGCGGACACGGTGCTGCGCCAGGCCGGATCGTCCCCGCGCCCCGGACCGTTGGGCACGGTCATGGGCAGCTCGCTCTCCAGCCCCGCGCGGTAGGCCTCGGGCTGGGTGAAGGGCTGGTGCGGATCGTTGAAGTGCAGGAACAGGAAGCTGTCGGGCGCCGCGTCCCGCGCGAGCCAGGTCAGGGCCGCCTCGAGGTTGGCGTCGGCGCGCACGGCTTCGCGCGGCACGTTGAGCGAGACGTCGAAGCCCTGGTCGTAGCCGCCGTCGTAGAGCGGCGCCTTGTAGGCGATGGCGCGGGTCTCGCGGCCCGAAGCCTGCAGCAGCTCGGCCAGGGTCAGGAGCCCGCGGGGCAGGGGAGTCGCCGGCCCGTAGGAGTCGACGCCGTGCCGCGCGGGCACCAGCCCGGTGAGGATCGAGGCGAAGGAGGGGCAGGTCCAGTTGCTGTTCGAGGCGACGTTCTCGAAGCGCACGCCGTCGGCGGCCAGGGCATCGAGGGCGGGCGTGGTCGCGCGCCCGGCGCTGCGATAGCCGTAGGACGAGAGGCGGTCGGCGCGCAGGGTGTCGACGGCGATCAGGATCAAAGGGCCCGCCGCAGGGTGCGCTCCATCCGCTGCGCCCGGGCGCCCGGCGCGCAGGGTCGGGTTGGCCCAGAGCGGGACCGGCTGGCCGGAGAGGGTCTCGGTCGAGAGCACCAGAGTCGCGCCCGGGTAGAGCTCGACGCGCTGCTCGTGCCAGTGCCAGGTCTCGGGCGAGGCGCTCAGCTCGGCCTCGAACAGGACCCGGCGCGCGGCGCCCTCGAGCGCGACCTCGAAGCGCACCCTCGAGCCCGGGCTCGACTCCCGCGCCAGGCCGATCGCGAAGTGCAAGCTCGCGGCGCGCTGCGGGTCGACATCGAACTCGAAGCGTGACCCCCCCGGCGCGAGCAGCACGTCGCGCAGGGCGAAGTTGCCCTCGAAGGGCGGGCGCACCTCTTCGGGGTCAGCGAGGGGCAGGAACTGACCGCGCTGCCGGTAGCGGGCCACGGTGGACGCGCTGGAGCCCTGCCCCTGGCCACGCCCCGCGAAGAGCGCCAGCTCCTGTTCGGGATCGAGCTCTACCTCTTCCAGCACCAGGTCGTCGAAGCGGAGCGGCGCGGGCGCAGCCCCCGCTCCGAGCCCCTTGGCACGCAGCATCACCACCAGGCTGCGCGTCTCCGCGCTGGTCCGGAAGGACGTCGTCCCGCCATGCCACTCGCCGGGCTCGGGCGCAGGCGTGGGCCAGTGCAGGCGCAGCGCGGAGTCACGGCCCGCCATGTAGAGCTCCGCGGGCGAGTAGAGCTCCGCGGGCGAGGCCTGGACCTCGTCCCCCGCGGAGTGACTCGACTCGACCACGACGAAGTCCGCCTGGGCCGCGCCCTGGCGCTGGATGCGGCGTGAGAAGCGCACGTAGGCGCCCGGCTGCACGTCGTACACCCAGCCGATCAGGACCCCGCGCGCGGCGCCCAGGTCGTCCACGCGCAGGGCGCGCAGACCCTCCCGCCCCTGGACCGAGACCCCGCGCCAGCCAAGCGCCGCGGGGTCGAAGGCCTCGAAGCCCTCGGCCAGGAGCGAGACCCGGGGCGCAGCGGGAAAGGCGTCGAGATCCGCTGCGGGTCGCAGGGCGCTGAGGGGCGAGTCGATGCGCGCTCCCTCGAGGCGATCGAGCAGGCGATCGGACGCGGCGGCCTCGGGAACGGCCCCGAGGCGGCGCAGCAGGAGGCCCGCTGCGACGCCCGCGACGAGCCCCAGGACCAGCCAGGTCCGGACGCCGCCCCCCTGGCCCGTGTTCCTCCTCGTGATCGCCATGCCGCGGGCGGGAGTCGAGCACGAACCGCGCGAATATTGCAAGCTGGACTTCCCGGCGCCCCTACCCCACAGGCCTCCATGTACCTGCTTCTGATTCCGCTGGCCCTCGTCGCCCGCGCCGATTTCGCGACCACGATCACGGGCCTTGCCAGCCTCGATGACATGCGCGCCGGCACGAACCTCGTCGCCTTCGCTGTCCCCGAGGACCAGCAAGGCGTCGACCTGAACGGCGACGGCGACCAGATCGACGACGTCCTGCACGTCCACATGGTGGACAGCGGTGTCACGCGCAACATCGGCCTGGCCGTGTCGCCCGTGAGCTTCGAGCTGTTCCTGGTGCGCGGCACCCGCGTGGCCTTCGAGGTCAGCGAGATGGACCAGGGCGGCACGGACCTCGATGGCGACGGCAGCATCTTCGACCGCGTGCTGTTCGTCTACGACGCCGCCACCGACAGCGTGCACAACCTGGGCGTGCCGGGTCAGTTCTATTCGAACTCCCTGGCCGACCCCGAGTGGATCCCGGTGGCCGTCGGCGAAGCGCTGACGAACACGGACTTCAATGGCGACGGGGACGTGAACGACCAGGTCCTCTTCGTCTACCGCATGTCGACCGGCGTACTGCAGGGCACGGCGACCGCGATCGAGTTCGTCGTCACTCCGGCGATCCGCAACGGGCGCATGGCCTACGCTGCGTCCGAGCACGACTCGGGCGCCGACCTGACGGGTGACGGCGACCAGAACGACTTCTGCCTCTTCACCCGCGACCTGATCAGCGAGGTGGACACCAACTGGCAAATCCCTGCGCGCGACCTGCAGCTGGGCGCGGAGCGCCTGGCGTTCCTGGTGCACGAGCCCATGGCGGGGATGGACCTGGGCGGGGACGGTGAGCGCTTCGATTACGTGCCCCACGTGCTCGACTTCCAGAGCGCCACGATCACGAACACCGGCCTCGCGTACCGGCGCTTCCAGGGCATCCAGTTCGACGGCCGCTACCTGCTGACCCCGGTCAACGAGCTGCGCGAAGCGACGGACTTCAACGGCGACGGGGACATCTTCCTCTTCGACGACGTCCTGCACCTCACGGACACCCAGACGGGCACGACCACGAACCTCGGCATCTCGACCGACATCATCTTCGGCTCGCGGCGTGACAAGCGGCGCGTGGCGTACGCCGTCAGCGAGGAGTACGAGGGTGGGCTGGACGCCAACGGGGACGGGGACGCGAGCGACAACCTATTGGCCAGCTTCGACTTCCAGAGCACGCTCCTGACCCCGAGCAGCATGGAGCTCTCGTTCGGCTTCCAGCTCGCCGGGCCCTTCGTGGCCAGCGCGACCGCCGAGGGTGGCAAGGACGACTTCAACGGCAACGGGTCGACCTTCGACAAGGTCCTCTTCCTGCACAACCTGGCTACGGGAACGACGCTCAACACGCGCGTCGCCGTGCGCGACATGCAGATCGTGGGGCGCCTGGCGGTCTACCGCCGCGTGCCCGTGCTCGACGCGGTCGACCTCGGTGGAAGCCCGACGCCGGCGGAGGACGTGGCCTGGATCGACCTCACCGACGGCACGAGCGGACGCACCAACTTGACGGCGACCAGCCGCGGCTACACCGCCGGCGACTCCTTCTTCGCCTACGCCACGCCCGAGCGCCTGTTCGGAGCGGGCACCGACCTGAACGGCGACGGCGACCTGGGTGACCGCGTGCTGGTCATCCGCCGCCGACAATAGGCCGGCGTGCTTGAGCTTGGGCGCGGAAGCCTTAGCCTCCGCGCATGAACCTGAGCGCGCGCCCCCTCGTCTCGTCACTCCTCGCCCTGGCCTTGCTGGGCCTCGGCGCCTGCGACCACGACGCAGCCTCCCACGCGGCGGACAGCGTCGGCTTCGACTTCGTCGACGTCGCGCAGGCCGCCGGCATCGATGGGGTCAACGTCAGCGGCGACCCGCGCCGCTGGTACATCCCGGAGGGCAACGGCTGCGGCGCGGCCTGGCTCGACTACGACGGCGACGGCGACCTGGACCTCTTCGTCGGCAACGGCGCGCGCTTCCTCTACCACGACGACGGCGCGCGCCTGGAGGTCGAGCCCCCGGCCGCCAGCCGCATGTACCGCAACGACGGCAGTCTCTCGTTCACCGACGTCAGCGCCGAGGTCGGGCTCGACGTACACGCCTGGGTCAACGCGGTCACGGTCGGCGACGTGGAGGGCGATGGCGACCCCGATCTGTACCTGGCCTGCTTCGGCGCCGACCTGTACTTCGAGAACCAGGGTGGGCGCTTCGTGGACGCGGGCCAGGAGGCGGGGCTCGTGAACCTCCTGTGGGCCGCGGGCGCCGCCTTCGGCGATCCCGACCTCGACGGGGACCTGGACCTCTACGTCGCCAACTACTGTCGCTTCAACCCGGAGGCGCCGCCCGCCGGCGGAGCCCGCGCGGTGCACGACGGGGTCGAGGTCGGCTGGGGGCCCGAGGCGGAGAACGGCCAGGGCTACAACCTCGGCGCCCCTGACGTGTTCTTCGAGAACACCGGCTCCGGCCGCTTCGTCGACGCCACCGAGCGCGCCGGCCTGGCCCTCGAGAAGGACCTGTGCTCCTACGCCGTGGTCTTCAGCGACGTCGACCTGGACGGTCGCCCCGATCTCCTGGTCGCCAACGACCTGCAGCCCTGCAACCTGTTCCGCAACGCGGGCTTCGGCCAGGCCGAGGGCCGCTTCGTCGAGGAGGGACAGCAGCGCGGCTTCGCGCTCGACGCCGACGGCCGCGCCACGGCCGCCATGGGACTGTTCGTCGAGGACTTCGACGGCGACGGCGATCCCGACGTGCTCAAGACCAACTTCGACCTCGAGGCCAACTCGCTGATGGTCAACGACGGCAGGGGCTACTTCGAGGATCGCGCGGCGCTGCACGGCCTGGCGGAGGCCAGCTTCGCCCAGCTCGGCTGGGGTGGCGGCTTCCTCGACGCCGACCTGGACGGCGACCTCGACCTGCTGGTCGCGAACGGGCACGTCATGCCCCAGTCCGAGGAGATCGGCATGCACCCCTGGCTCCAACCCACCCAGCTCTTCGAGGCCCGCGCCCACGCGGGCCACGGCATCCACTACGTCGATGCGACCCAGCGCGCCGGCAGCGGCCTGGCAGCGCGGCGCTCGGCGCGCGGTGTGGCCCTGGGCGACGCCGACGGCGACGGCGACCTCGACGCCCTGATCGTCGATCTGGACGAGCGCCCGCGACTGCTCGAGAACCGCACGCCGCACCGCGGCCACTGGCTGGTCGTGCGCACGATCGGGCGCGAGAGCAACCGCGACGGGCTCGGCGCGCGCATCGTCGTCGACTGCGGAGAGCGCCGCTTCACCCGCGAGGTACGCCGCACGAACGGCCTCTTCTCCTCACACCCGGCCGACGTCCACGTAGGGCTGGGCCCGGTCGAGGGAATCGAGAGCGTCGAGGTGCACTGGCCCAGCGGCCGCGTGCAGCGACTCGAAGCTCCGCCCCTCGACCAACTCCTCGTCGTCACCGAGCCCGAATGATCCAGGGAGCCCCCATGCGCATCGCCCTCGTCTTTCCGCCCCAGGGGCACTTCACCGCGCCGTACCTCTCGCTGCCCTCGCTCAAGGCCTACCTCGCGGCGAACGGCTACGACGACGTCACGCAGCTCGACGAGAACCTGGCTGCCTACGAGCACTTCCTGTCGAAGCCGCGGCTGGCGCGCTCCCTGGAAGCGGTCCGCGAGCGCGGCCGGCTCGAAGACCTCGACCGCCTCGAGGGACTGGTCTTCAGCGACATGGAGCGCTACCAGACCCTCTCCGAGCTCGAGCTGGTCGGCAATGAAGTGATCGAGCGGGTCGAGGAGGCCAAGCGCGTCCTGCGCACTCCCGAGGCGTTCTACGACTACGAGCGCTACCTGTGGGCCGGACGCACCATCGAGCAAGCCCTGCGCCTGTTCTCGGCCGAGTACGCGCCGACACGCCTCAGCGCCCACGGCTTCGTGATGCGCTACCGCATCGAGCGCTCGGCCGAGATCCTGGCCGCCACGCAGGACCGCGATGAGAACCCGTACATCGAGTTCTTCGAGCAGGAGACCCTACCGCGCCTGAAGGCCCTGGACCCCGACGTCGTCGGCATCTCCCTGACCTTCGGCAGCCAGGCCATCCCGACCTTCACCCTGGCGCGCCTGATCAAGGCCTGGAAGCCCGAGTGTCACATCGTCGTCGGTGGCGGGCTCCTGGCCTACGTCGGCGAGAAGCTGTCGAAGGTGCCGGCGGTGTGGGACGTGGTCGACAGCTTTGCGATGCTCGAGGGTGAGCGGCCCTTGCTCGAGCTGTGCCGCGCCGTCGAGGCGGGCGAGCGCGACCTCTCCCGCGTCGAGAACCTGATCTGGCGCGACGCCACGGGCGAAGTGCGTACCAACCCGCACAAGGAGCCCCTCGACATCAAGGAGCTGCCCACGCCGGACTTCGACGGCCTGCCCCTCGAGCGCTACTTCTCCCCCGAGCTGATCCTGCCCCTGGCCAGCACCCGCGGCTGCTACTGGGGCAAGTGCGTGTTCTGCACCCTCTACACGGTGATCGGCCCCGGCTACCGCGGACGCACCCTGGAGCAGACCGTCGACGACCTGCGCACGCTCAGCGAGCGCTACGGAGCCAAGCACTTCTACCTCGCGATCGAGGACCTGCCGCCCAACATGGCGCGCGCCCTGCCCAAGAAGATCATCGAGGCGGGTCTCGACGTGAACTGGTGGTGTGACGCGCGCCTGGAGCACGAGGTCTTCACCGAGGAGGTCTGCCGCGACCTGGCCGCCGCCGGCTGCCGCCGGATCGCCTTCGGCTACGAGTCCGCGTCCGAGCGCGTGCTGGAGAAGATGTGCAAGGGGGTCGATCCGACCCAGAGCCTCGAGCTCTTGCAGCGCGTGCGCGACGCCGGCATCTCGGTCACGCTCTACGCGATGGTCGGCTTTCCGACCGAGACCCGCGACGAGGCCCACCAGACCCTGGAGACGATCCTGGCCAACAAAGACCTGGTGCAGGAGGTCAGTGTGAGGGTCTTCTACCTCGACGAAACGTCAGAGGTCTTCAAGCGCCGCGAGGAGTTCTCGATCCACGAGATCTTCCCCGACCCCGAAGCCGACCTGCAGGTGTACTACGACTTCAACACCGAGGTCGGCATGAGCCGGCGCGAGGCGCGCGAGGTCTACCTCGAGTTCACCCGCGCCCTGCGCTCGCACTTCCCCGTGTTCCAGAACACGAACATGCTCTACCACGAGCTCAAGGGGCACTACTTCCTGTTCCTGTGCCGCCTGGGGAGCTGGGAGAAGCTCAAGAGCGAGGTCCTCGAGCGCGACTCGGCGGCCCCCGTCTCGGCCGGGGACACCCCGCGCCGCCGCGCCGGCCTCGAGTCCCTGCCCCTGGCCTTCGACCGCGCCGACCTGGACCTGCGCCTGGCCTCGATCGACTCGGCCACCCTGCGCCCGCGCTTCCAGTCCGACCTGCACGACGAGGAGGACCGCGAGCGCTTCGACGCCGAGCTCGAACCCCTGGCCCCAAGCCCTTCGGTGCTGGTCTACGACACGGTCAGCGGCGAGGTACGCTGCCTCTCGCCCGAGGCCTGGGCCCTGCTCGAGCGCTGTGACGGCACCCGCGACACCGAGCGCGTGGTCGAGATCTTCCCGGCCGAAGCGCGCGACGACGCGCGCCGCGCCCTGACCGAGCTCGCCGGCGCCCAGCTCCTGGCCGCTGCCCCGCGCCCGGCGCCGAAGAAGTACGAATTCCGCATCCTGCCCGCGGACCCCAAGAACGCATTCGAGTTCGAAGACGCCGCAGACAAGTAGGATAGCCGCGACCCCACGCCCCCCCTGGATCCACCATGTTGACCCCGATCACACTCCTCGCCCTGCTCCTCTCCCCTAGCTCCGGCCCCGGCGACGAGTGGCCCGGCTGGCGCGGTCCCGGCGGGAACGGCGTCGGCGACGGCGCCCCGCCGTTGGAGTGGGGCGAGGACACGAACGTGCGCTGGAAGGCGCCCCTCGAGGGCCGCGGTACGTCGTGCCCCGTGGTGTTCGGCTCGCGCGTGTTCGTCACCTCCGCCGTGGGCACGGGCAAGATGCAAGAGCCCGCGGCCCCCCCTGAGTCGAGCGGCGAGTCGAGCGGCGAGTCGAGCGGCGAGCGCCCGCCCGCCGGTCGTCCGAGCGGACGGCCCGGGGGAGGGTCGCCCGGAGGAAGCCGCGAGCCCCAGCCCCTCGAGGAGCACGAGTTCGTCGTCTACGCCTTCGACCGCGCCGACGGCTCGCTCCTGTGGCGCAAGACCACCGGCAGGGCCATGCCCCACGAGGGCACGCACCCCGACGGCACCTACGCCTCACCCACGCCGGTGACCGATGGCAAGCGCGTGATCGTCTCCTTCGGCTCCTTCGGCATCCACGCCTTCGACATGGACGGCGAGGCCCTGTGGTCCACCGACCTGGGCGACATGCAGATCGCCCGCTCCTTCGGAGAGGGCAGCTCGCCCTTGCTCGTCGGCGAGCGACTCTTCGTGCTCTGGGACCACGAAGGCGACTCGTTCCTCGTCGCCCTCGACGCGGCCAGCGGCGAGGAGCTCTGGCGTCGCGAGCGGCCCAGCGGAACGAGCTGGACCAGCCCGATCCTGATGGACGGTGAGCAGCCGGCCGTGGTCGTCGGGACGTCCCACACCGTGGCCTACGACCTGGCCAGCGGCGAGACGCTCTGGGAGTACGGCGCACCCAGCGCCGAAGAGATCGCTGCGGCGGACGCCTCGAGCCGCCGGCGCAGCGGAGTGATCACGAGCCCCGTCATCCACGACGGGATCTTCCTGGCCTCCACCGGCAGCCGCGGCGGCGCCTTCCGCGCCCTC
>JAJFFA010000394.1 GCA_021776885.1 Planctomycetota bacterium | reverse complement strand
TACGGCCAGGCTCCGCTTGCGGAACGGCTCGCACGACCACGCCTACCGCACCCCCGAACGATCTCGAGCAGCTCAGCGCTTATTCCAGGTCTAGCAGGCCTGGCGGTCTAGGGCAGGGCCAACGGGTTTCCGACGCGGGGCGGCTGAGTTCGAGTGGCCCTGCGGACGCGGGCGCATGTGGAACCTCAGCGCCGTCCTCGCCCTCGCCCTCTCCCCGCTTGCCCTCGATGAGGCCGACCCAGCGGTCAGCGTCCACCGCCCGGTCGTGTCCCCCAACGGCAAACAGCTCGTCTTCATGGCCTCGTCCCCTGGGACCGGCGGGGACTGGGAGCTGTTCCGAGCGGGCCTCGACGGCCGCGGGCTCACGCGCCTGACCGAGTCCCCCGGATGGGACGGCTACCCGGTCTTCTCACCGGACGGCGAGCGCGTGATCTTCGACCGCAGCCTGGCCGGGAACGGAGACGACAAGACGCCCTTCTTCCTGGACCTGGCGACGGGCGCGACGCGGCGCCTCGGACAGTTCGAGGGCTGGGTCTCGATCTGCGCCTGGCGCGGCGAGCGGCTGCTCGCGTCCTGGGAGCAGGAGGGGCAGCGCGACCTCTACCTCCTGGGCCTCGACGGGGGCGTGCTGCGGCGTCTGACCGACACGGCGGCGCGGCGCGAGGGTGACGCTTGCTTCGCGCCCGACGGGCAGCGCGTCGCCTTTGCATCGAGCGCGGCGGAGGGACAGGAAGGCGGCGGCGCCCTCGAGTTGATCGAGCTCGAGTCCGGCGCCCGTCGAACCCTGTTCGAGACCGCGGGCCGGGTCTACGGCGTCGACTGGTCCCCGGCGGGCGGGCGCCTGGCCTTCACCCACGTCCCCGCGGGCGAGGAGGCCGACGCGGACGTGCTGATCTTCGACCTGGAGTCGGGTGCCATCAGCCCCGTGACGACGGACGACGCCTGGGACCACATGCCGGTCTGGATGCCCGCGGGTGAAGGCCTCCTGTTCACCTCGTACCGCGCGGGCGCAGAGCAGGTGTTCCTGGCCCTGCCCTCGGGGCCGATCGTGCGCGTCTGGACCGGGGTCGAGTAGCGCGACGTCGCGTCAGGCCTTCGCCGTCTGCAGCACGCGGCGCGCCGCGTCCAGGGCGCGGTTCACGTCGCCGATCAGGTCGTCGACGTGCTCGATCCCGACCGACAGGCGCACCAGGCCGTCGGAGAGGCCCGCCGCGTGGCGCACCTCGGGCGGGATGCTGGCGTGGGTCATGCTCGGGGGCACCTCGACCAGGGACTCGACGCCGCCCAGGCTCTCGGCCAGGGCGAAGATGCGGGTCGCACTGGCGAAGGCGTTGCCCGCCGGGACTCCGCCGGCGAGTTCGAAGGAGACCATGCCCCCCGGGGCGTGCATCTGGCGCCGCGCCAGGCCGTGCTGCGGGTGGCTCTCGAGGCCGGGGTAGAAGACGCGCTCGACCAGCTCGTGCTGTTCGAGGTGCTGCGCGATGGCCAGGGCGTTGCTGCAGTGTCGGTCCATGCGCACGGCCAGGGTCTTGGTGCCGCGCAGCACGAGGAAGCTGTCCAGGGGACCGAGCTGTCCGCCGACCGCGTTCTGGTAGAAGGCCAGGTCCTCGCGCAGTCCGTCGTCGTTGCCCACGAGGGCGCCCGCAACCACGTCCGAGTGGCCGCCCAGGTACTTGGTCAAGGAGTGCAGGACCAGGTCGGCACCCAGCTCGAGGGGGCGCTGCAGGTAGGGCGTGGCGAAGGTGTTGTCGACCACGAGCAGGGCGCCGCCGGCGTGGGCCACGCGCGCGCTGGCCTCGATGTCGGTCAAGGACAGGAGCGGGTTCGAGGGCGTCTCGATGTACACGTAGCGCGTGTTCGGACCCATGGCGGCCTCGAGCGCCTTCGGGTCCGTGGTGTCGACGAACGAGAAGTCGATGCCGTAGCGCTGGAAGACCTTCGTGAACAGCCGATAGGTGCCGCCGTACAGGTCATTGCCCGCCACCACGTGGTCGCCGGGCACCAGCCGGTCGGCGAGGGCGTTGGTGGCCGCCAGGCCCGACGCGTAGCACAGCCCCCAGGTCGCGCCCTCGAGGCTGGCCAGATTCTCCTGCAGCGCCGTGCGTGTGGGGTTGGTCGTGCGCGAGTACTCGTAGCCCTCGCGCGGCTGGGCTGGCGCGTCCTGCACATAGGTGCTGGTCAGGTACACCGGGGTCATGATCGCCCCGTTTCTGGGGTCCGGCTGCTGACCGGCGTGGATCGCGCGGGTTTCGAATCGGCTGTTCTCGTTCGTGCTCATGTGGCCTCCAGGGAACTATCGTACGGGCCCCGTGCCCGCTTCCACACCTTCTGCCGGATCCCTTCCCGCCGAGTCGCGACGCCCGCTGGCGCGCCTCGGGCTGGCGCGCATCGGGCTGGCCCTGCTACTCGGGGTGCTCGCCTTCGCCCTGGCGGCCCTCGGCGCACGGCCCCCGGCTCCGGGCTGGGACGAGGCCACGAACGTCGAGCTGCCCGCGGCGCGCATGGCCCTGCACGCGCGGCGCGGCGAGGTCTCCGGCGCGCTCGATGTCCTGCTCGGGTGCGAGCGCTACCCCTTCGTCGCTCCCGTGTGTGTCGCCCTGACCTACGCCACGGGCGGGATCAGCCCGGGGGGAGCGCGGGGGACGGTGTTCGTCCTGTTCGTGCTCTTCCTCGTGGCCCTGAGCGGCCTGGCGCGCGAGGGCGCACGGGAGCTTCCAGGCCGCGTCCCCGCGCTGCTGGCCACGGGCCTGCCCGTGGCCCTGGCGCTGACCTCGCCCCTGGCCCTGCGCCACGCGACGAGCGTGTTCCTCGAGGTGCCCTTCCTGGCCGTCTCCGCCGCCGCCCTGTGGGCCTGGTGCCGGCGCACCTCGGGGCAGCGCTACCGCCGCGAGTTCGCCGCCGGGGGCCTGGCGACCCTGGCCTTCTTCACCAAGTTCAACTACGGCGCCCTGCTCGGCCTGGCCCTCCTCGCCGACTACCTCTGCTCCCTGCGCGGCGAGCTGCGCGCCGCGGGGCCGCGGGCCAGCCTGCGCCACTTCCTGTGCCTGGCCGCCCTGCCCGCGCTGGTCCTGGCCTGGTGGTTCGTGCTGCCCTGGCCCGCCGGGCTCGAGACCGCGGCCTCCCACCGCGCCGCCCTGCTCGACTTCCTGGGCGGCAACCTCGCCATGGGGGAGACGCCCGGGCGCGTGCGCCTCTTCTACGCCTCGTTCCTCACGGCCCGGCCGGGCTGGACGCTGCTCGCGGTGCTGCTCGCCCTCGCCAGCCTGCTGGCCTTCGTCGGGCCCACGAGCGGGCCGGTCGCGGGGCTCCGGGCGCGGGTGCGTGTCGCCTGGTTCGCGCTGCTGGCCCTGGGGGCGCCCGTCGTCCTGCACCCGTTTCACCTCGACCGCTTCGCTCTGCCCGCGCTCCTGCCCCTGGCGCTCCTGGCCGGCGTCGGAGCGGCGCAGCTCAGCCTGCGCTGGGCCCACCTGGGTCGCCGCGTCCCCGCGGTACTGGCCCTGGTCTTCGTCGCCGGGAGCTTCATCGGTCACCTGCAGGTCGCCGCGGGCCTGGGCCTGCTCGACCCGGCCCAGCGCGCCGAGCAGGAGCGGGCCATCGGCGCCCTGTCTCTCTTCGGCCGCTCGGCCTCCGCGGGCCTCGCGGCCGAGGACGCCGAGGCCCTCGCGCAGCTCCTGGCCCAGGCCGTCGGGAACGACGAGCGCGTGGCCTGGATCGGCATGTCGAGCGAGGTCCCTCCGGCCTCGGTGCACCTCTGGCTCCTGGCCCGTGGCGGCTCGCTCGAGCGCTTCCTCGCGGACGCCCACCGGGGCATGGACGTGACCCCCGTCCCGGGCAACCCCGACCCGGGCTGGGACGACGCGCAGCTCGCCCGCTGGGCCGCCGAGTTCGACGTGGTGCTCGGCACCGACCCCGTCGACCTCAAGGATCGCGGCGGGCGCGACTGGCTGCGGACGCGCTACCAGGCCCGCCTGACCCGGCTCGGCTGGGTCGGGGAGCGGGTCGGCAGCCTGAGCATCGAACGCGGCACCCGCGACCCCCTCGAAGTCGCGCTCTGGGCCCTGCGCCAGCCCTAGCCACCGCCGCGTCCGCCATTACCGAACCAGGTTCACAACCACACACCTGGCAGGGAA
>JAJFFA010000393.1 GCA_021776885.1 Planctomycetota bacterium | reverse complement strand
GGCGCATCGCCTTCTCCCGCGGGCTGCTGCCCACCCCCGAGGATCTGGGCAGCCAGGCACCCATGCCGCGCCAGCGCGTCCTGCTCGACACCCTGGCCCGCGACCTGGTCGACTCGGGCTGGGACGTGCGCGCGCTCCTGCGCCGCCTGGTCCTGTCGTCGACCTACCGCCAGTCGTCGACGGCCACGCCGCAGGCCCTCGAGCTCGACCCGGAGAACGAGCTCCTGTCCCGCGCCGAGCGCGGCCGGCTCCCGGCGGAGATGGTCCGCGACGGCGCCCTGCACGCCGCGGGCCTGCTGGTGCGCACCCAGGGCGGCCCCTCCGTCTTCCCCTACCAGCCCCCGGGTCTGTGGCTGGAGAAGAGCGGGCGCGCCTACCCCACCGGCCGCGGCGACGGCCTGCGCCGCCGCAGCCTGTACACCGTCTGGAAGCGCACCTCGCCGCCCCCGACCATGGCCCTCTTCGACGCCCCGACGCGCGAGTCCTGCACCGTCGCGCGGCCTGCGACGACCACGCCCCTGCAGCTGCTCGCGGTCTGGAACGACCCGCAGTTCGTCGAGGTGGCCCTGCGCCTGGCGCAGCGCGCCGTGCAGGAGTGCGCCAGCGACAGCGAACGCGTCACCTACCTGATGCGTGCCTTGACGGGCCAGCCGCCGTCGCCGGCTGAGGAGCGCTCCCTGCTCGCATTGCTCGAGGAGCAGCGCGCCGCCTTCGAGGGCGATCCCGAAGCCGCCCTGGCCCTGGCGTCCTTCGACCTGGAGAGCGTCGCGCACCCCGCCGACGCTCCCCTGGCCGCCCCCCCCGTCGACCCCGTACAGGTCCGCGACCAGGCCGCGACAGCGGTCGTGGCCAGCGCGCTCCTGTCCCTCGACGCTACCCTGACCCGACGTTGAGCGTGCATCCCTCCAGCTTCGATCCCCTGCCCGAGCTTGGACGCCGCAGCCTGCTGAGCGCGGCGGGCCTGGGCCTCGCCTCGGTGGCCCTGGGAGGCCCGGGCCGCCCGGGTCAGCCGCAGGAGCGCGCCGTCGAGCTCCCCGGCCTGCACCACGCGCCCCGCGCCCGGCGCGTCATCCACCTGTTCCAGAGCGGCGGCCCGTCGCAGCTCGACCTCTTCGACCACAAGCCCCTGCTGCAGCAGCGCAACGGCGAGGAGCTGCCGGACTCGGTGCGCCGCGGCCAGCGCCTGACGGGCATGTCCGGCAACCAGGCCAGCCTGCCCCTGGCCGGGACGCAGTTCGACTTCGCGCGCCACGGCGAGAGCCAGGCCTGGGTCAGCGAGCTCCTGCCCCACACCGCCGCCATCGTCGACCGCCTGTGCATCGTGCGCACCCTGGTGACCGACGCCATCAACCACGACCCGGCGGCGACCTTCCTTTTCTCGGGCTCCGCGCTCGCGGGCCGGCCCTCCCTGGGCGCCTGGCTGAGCTACGGCCTGGGCAGCCTCAACGCCGACCTGCCCGAGTTCTGCGTGCTGGTCACGAAGGACAAGGGCGGGCAGCCCCTGTACAAGCGCCTGTGGGGCTCGGGCTTCCTGAGCTCGCGGCACCAGGGTGTGCAGCTGCGCGCCGGCTCGGACCCGGTGCTCTTCCTGCAGGATCCCCCCGGCATCGACCGCGTCACGCGCAGGCGTATGCTCGACACCCTGCGTGCCCTGCACCAGGAGGACGCGGCGCGCTCCCAGGACGAGGGCCCCCTCGAGCGCAGCGCCCAGGCCGAGCTGGCCTTCCGCTGCCAGGCCTCGGTGCCCGAGGCCGCCGACCTGGCCAGCGAGCCCGCCTCGACCTTCGAGCTCTACGGCGAGGACGCCCGCGACCCCGGCAGCTTCGCGGCCAACTGCGTCCTCGCGCGGCGCCTGATCGAGCGCGACGTGCGCTTCGTGCAGCTCTTCCACCAGGGCTGGGACCAGCACGGCGGCGTGACCCGCGACCTGCCGCGGCAGTGCGCCGAGACCGACCGTGCCTCGGCCGCCCTGGTCGTCGACCTCGAGCGCCGCGGCCTGCTCGAGGACACCCTGGTCGTCTGGGGCGGGGAGTTCGGGCGCACGTGCTACTCCCAGGGCAAGCTGACGGCCACGGACTACGGCCGCGACCACCACCCGCGCTGCACGACCATGTGGCTGGCCGGCGGCGGCGTGCGGCCGCAGGTGTACGGCGCGACCGACGACTTCGGCTACAACGTGGCGCGCGACCCGCTCCACGTGCACGACCTGCACGCGACCCTGCTGCACCTCCTGGGCCTGGACCACGAGCGCCTGACCTACCGCCACCAGGGTCGGCGCTACCGCCTCACCGACGTGCACGGCGAGGTGCTCGCGGGGCTGCTCGCCTGACCCGGCGGGTTCGGCGTCGCGACACCAGGCAAGGCTCGGTCGAGCGGGTCGGAGCTCAGTCGAGCGGGCGGAACAGGCGCCGCGCCGGGATCGGCGTCAGGGCCGCGGACCCCTGCGCGAGCCGGGCCCAGCGGACCGAGAGGCCCAGCCCCCCCGTCGCGTTGAACCAGGCCACCCGCAGCGGGTGCAGGCCCGCGCGCAGTCCGATCGTGCCGCGCCGCTCGACGCTCCCGTGCAGCCCGTCGTTGTCGACCACGAGCCGCTCGCCGATCCACAGCCGCGAACCATCGTCGCTCGCCGTCGCGAACAGGTAGAGACCGTCCTCGGGCACCTCGAGCAGGGCCCGCAGCGAGAGGGCGATGTGCTCGTCCCGCGGCCGGCCGTCGATCGTCAGCTCGCTGGCCCGGTGCCGGCCGCTGGGCACGCGCTCGTCCAGGTCCTCGAGAGTCTGCCAGCCCATGGCGTACTCCTCGACCTCGACCCCCGCCGCCAGCCCGGCGGCGGGGGCCGCGAGCGGGGCGAGGACGTCCGCGCGTCGATGCACCTCGAGCGGGAAGGTCGCGCGGCGGGGCGAGAGCACGTCGCCGCGCAGCGCCACCGCGCGCAGGACCACGTCGCGCTCGATGGCCAGGGCGCCCTGCGCCCGCGGCGCGTCGAGGCCCGGCGGGCTGCCGTCGAGGGTGTAGGCCACGGACCAGCCGGGCAGGGACGCGGAGAGGCGCACGCTGCCCTCTTCCAGGAACACCGGGCTGGAGCGCGCGAGGTTGACGCGCGCCGGCTCGCAGTGCAGCGCGAACTCGCTCAGGGCCGGCGCGACAGGGCTCGCCGTGATGCGCAGGCGCACCCGCGTCGTCGTGATCGGCTCGACCCGCACCAGGCGCCGGTTGCCGATGCCCGTGCCCGCGGCGAACTCGCTCCAGACCTGGGTTCCGCCTGCAGCGTGGACATCGAGGGCGTGGGCATCGAGGGCCCAGCCCTCGACGCGCTGGCCCAGGGGCAGGAACTCGCGCAGGCTGACGGTGGTGAACGTGCGCTCGCTGTCGAAGCGCAGCTCGACCGCTGGCTCGAGCACGTCGTCCGGGGTGGACCAGTAGGTGCCGCGCTCGCCATCGACGAGGTTCCGGGCGCAGAAGGCTTCGCCGCGCTCGCTCGAAGCCTGGACCTGCGCGTCGCGCGCCAGGTCCTGGTCGAAGGTCGCCGCGTGCAGCTCGCCGAAGCCGCGCAGCGCAGCCACGTCGAGCTCGTGCAGCTGGCCGCGACGATCCGGCGGCACGTTCAGCAGCAGGGTCGCCCCGCGCCCCACCGACTGGTAGTAGAGCTCGAGCAGCTCTTCGGGCCCCTTGACCGAGTCGTTCTGATCCGCGTGGTAGAACCAGCCGGGGCGGATCGAGACGTCACACTCGGCCGGCAGCCAGCGCTCTCCCCCGCGCGTCCCGTTCACGTTCAGCTCGTGCTGCACGGTGCCCGGCGCGATGCCGGTCTCGCCCGCGCGCACCCTTGGTGTATGGGTCGACCAGCACGGATCGCCGGCGATGCCGCGCTCGTTCCCGACCCAGCGGATGTCCGTCCCGCCGTCGCCGAAGGTGCACGCCCCGGGCTGCAGCTCGCGCACCAGGGCGTAGGTCTCTTCCCAGCCGTAGTACGCGGCGCGGTCGATGGTGCGTGTCTCGTTGGCACCGCCGTAGTAGCCGTCGCCGCCATTGGCCCCGTCGAACCAGACCTCCTCGACCTCGCCGTAGCCCGTCAGCAGCTCGCGCAGCTGGGCGCGGAAGTACTCGACGTAGGCCGGACGCCCGTACTCGGGGTGGTTGCGGTCCCAGGGCGAGAGGTAGAGGCCGAGCCCCAGCCCGTGACGACGGCAGGCGTCGGCAAAGGCGCGCACGACGTCTCCCTCGTAGCCGCTGCGCGCCACGTCGTGCTCGGTGTGCGCCGAGTCCCACAGGCAGAAGCCGTCGTGGTGCTTGGCGGTCACGATCACGCGCGTCATCCCGGCCGCGGCCATGGCCCCCACGATCTGGTCCGCGTCGAGGTCCGTGGGGGCGAAGAGCGCCGGGTCCTCGTCGCCGTAGCCCCACTCGCGATCCGTGAACGTGTTGATGGTCAGGTGGACGAAGCCATAGAACTCCTGGCCGTGCCACGCGAGCTGTCGCGGGGAGGGCAGGGCGCCGTAGGGTTCGGGGGCGCCCGCCTGCAGCAGGGCGGGGGTGCACAGGGCAGCCAGCAGCAGCGATGAGAGCATGGAGCGCGATCAGGGGGGAGGGCGGGGCGCGCCATCCTCCCCCACCTGCGGCCCGTGGGCCAGTGTCGCCCGCGGCGCTCCTATTCGAACGTGATCTCGACCGCGTTGCTCAGGTTGAAGCCAGCCATGCCCGCCATCGGGTCGCGGTACCAGAGCTGGAAGTTGAGCGAGGCGCCGGGGACGATCACCGCGGCGTAGGGAGCGCCGAAGTCCAGGCTGACGCGGGTGAAGCGGAAGGCGTCGGCGGCGACCGGGGGCTGGATGCGCTGGATCGTCCCCGCCACGCAGCGGAAGCCGTCGCCGAAGGGCACCTCGACCTGGTCCGGGCCGAAGAAGAACAGGCCGAAGGTGCCGGCCGACGGCAGGCTGGTGACCGTCAGGTCCAGGTTCTGGTCCGCGACCCGCGGGCTACCGGCGGCGCTGATGCGCGACACCTGGAAGCTCGAGTTGGTGTTGACGCTGCAGTACGTGGTGTCGATCAGGCCGTCGAAGGCATAGATGTAGCAGCGCCCGCGCTGCTGCACCGCGCCCGGCGCTCCGACCAGGATGTCGTCCAGCCCGTTGCCGTTGACGTCGCCCATGATCGCGCACGAGGTGCCGAAGCGCGCGTTGCTCTGGTCGCCGAGGACGCGGAAGAACTCCGTGCCCGTCGCGCCCGAGATCACGCGCACGTGGCCCGAGAAGATGCCGACCTCGCTCGAACGCGGCACGCCGATCACGAAGTCGGGCGTTCCGTCGCCGTCCGCGTCCCCGCCGTCGCCCAGGCTCTCGCCCATGGACGAACCGCCGGTGTCCGCCCCGAAGCTGTACAGCACGCTACCGTCGATCCCGGAGTAGACGTAGACGGCTCCACCGGAGATCCCGTTCACGGTCGCGCCGCTGGCGCCGATCACCAGCTCGTCGTGGCCGTCGCCGTTCAGGTCCCCGGGGCCCGCCAGGCTCCTCCCGAAGCCGGAGTCGTCCAGGCTGCCGAGGAAGGTGTAGAGCACGCTGCCGTCGAGCCCGGAGTAGACCTCGACCCGCCCGCGGGTCGTGGCGCCCGACTCGAAAGGCGTCCCCACCATCACGTCGTCGCGGCCGTCGTTGTTCACGTCCCCGGCCTTCGAGACCGAGACCCCGAAGTTGGCGCCGGGCACGCTGCCGAAGAAGCTGTGCAAGAGCTGTCCGTTCTGCCCCGAGTACACGAACGCCGCGCCGGCGCCGCTGCCCAGGGTGTCGTCCCCCGGTGCGCCGACGATGATGTCCGGGCGCGAGTCCCCGTCGACGAAGCCGGCGCCGTCCACGCTCGACCCCAGCCCGTCCCCCGGGTTGGCCCCGACGAAGCTGAACAAGAGGCCCCCGCTCGCGCCGGAGTAGATCCGCGCCCGCCCGGCGTTGCTGCCGCCCTGGTCCTCGTTGCCGGTGCAGATGGCGAAGTCGCCGCGCCCGTCCCCGTTGATGTCGCCCAGGCCCGCGACCGCCTGACCCAGGAACTGGGACTGGGTGTTGCCGTTGTACTCGTACAAGACGGCCCCGTCCGAGCCCGAGTGGGCCGTGCCGGTGCCCGCGAACTGCTGGTTCGGAGTCGAGCGGTCCGCGCCCGCGACGAAGTCCGGGATCGGCCCCGCGTTGATCATCCCGGCCGCGTCACAGGCGGCGCCGAAGTTGCCCGACTGCAGCTGGCCGTTGCGGATCAGGACCACGCTCTGGGCCTGCGCGGCCAAGGAGAGGACGGAGACGGTGCCGAGGCACAGGGCGAGACGCGTGTGGAGCATGCTGAGGGACCAGAGAGAGGTGAACAGAACCCACGGGCCGCTGGGGCCCCGAGCCAGGACTTGCCGTGGCACGGCGCAGGCTTACTTCGAATCCTGGGAAATCCTTCCCGGCCCGCCTGCAGCCTGCGCGG